>JASFUG010000009.1:0-24507 GCA_050050395.1 Nitrospirota bacterium | reverse complement strand
CTGCCGCAGCATGCCTCCTGCGGCAGGGTCGGGATTGATGGTGATGACGTGCGTACCGCGGGTCTGGAGCTGCATGGCAATCACATCGTTGGCGGGGACCGCGCCGGATGATCCGATGAGCAGGGCGACCTCGACGGGGAGCTGGGAGAACGTCCGCCAGCGCAGGTCCTGGTCGCGGTGGCCAACGTAGTCGGGATCGCCAAACATCAGGATGTGCGGCCGCGCGACGCCACCACAGTCAGGACAGGTGGGGAAACCCGATGCCTCCATTGCCGCCTCGTCGAGGTCACACAACGGGACCTGTTCATCCCGCCAGAATCGCGGTGCGCATGGCCGCAGGCATTGCAGTCGCCACATCGAGCCATGGACCTCCCGCACCCGATCGGTCGGTGCACCGGCACGCAGATGGTAGCCGTCGGTGTTCGTGGTATGGATGAAGCTCTGTGGAAAGCGCGACGCCATCCATCGGTGGATCACGTCGTAGCCCGGGTGCGGCGTGTTTGCGGCGGCGTTGCGCCGGCGCCACTCGTAGAATGCCCAGGCGTGGGGCAGGCAGTTGCGAAACGCCCACGGGCTGGCGAGGTCTTGGGCCTCCAGCCCCTTGGTGGCGAAAGGCGGGAAGCGGCGCCAATAGCCGTCGCGATCGCGGAAGGTCGGGATGCCCGATTCCGCGCTCATCCCGGCGCTGGTCAGGAAGACCACCCGTCGCGCCGCAGCCAACACGGCAGCGGCCTCCTCTGTGCCAGCGATGGTCATGGCGGGCCGGCGCCTCCACCTCTCGATGTTTTCACTCCCACTGCGGCCACGCGCGGCCCTGAGCGCCGAGGAAGAATTGCAGCACGGCGCATGATAGCCTGAAGGGTGGGCCGTGTCAGCGAACCGCTACTCGGCAGCATGGGTGGTCTTTCCGACAAGGACAGCGGTGCCGAAACGCGACGAGCTTCTCAACGCCCTCGCCACGCTGGAACGGGTGGGACGACTTGCCGCCAGCGGTGGTAAGCCTCGCGCGGCCCTGCGGGAAATTGTCGCCATGGTGGCGGAGCAGATGGCGACCCCGCTGTGTTCCCTCTTTCTACTGGAACCGGCGTCTGGGGACCTGATTCTGGCGGCGAGCACAGGACTGCGCTTCGACCCGGACCAGCCGCCACGTCTCGCCCGTCACGAAGGACTGGTCGGCCTAATCCTCGACCAAGAAAGCCCGGTGGCGGTGCGCGAGGCAAGCCTCCACCCACGGTTCAAGTTTCTGCCGGAAACGGGGGAGGAACGCTTCGTGTCGTTTCTTGGTGTGCCCGTGGTGCGTGGCAGTCGCCCCGTCGGCTGCTTGGTCGTCCAGACCGAGGAGCCACGTGACTTCCATGAGCCGGAGATTCACCTGCTCCAGACAGTGGCCCACCAGGCGGCGGCCCTGGTGGATACCATCCTGCACACGGCGCCGGCGATCGAGGCCGTGTTGCATGGCGGACTTGAGGGGACGAACGTGATCGGGACCGCCGCTTCGACGGGCGTCGCCATCGGCCGGGCGGCGGTTGAGGCGGGTTTGTTGCCGCTACACGCGTATCAGTCGAGCGGCGAGACGGTGGTGGAGGAGACGCGCCTCGACGTTGCGCTGGGCAATGCGCGCAACGGACTCGACGAGGTCGTCGAGCAGCTCCGGCGGGAGGTCGGCGAGGAAGAGGCTGCGTTGCTCGACATGCAGCGCCTGTTGCTCGCTGACGGTGCCAGCTTCGTCGCGGCGATCGAGGCTCAGGTCACGACCGGGCAGAATGCCTACGCGGCGATCCGCCAGGTTGCCCTGCGCCACTACCACGCCTTCGAGCGCCTTGCTGACCCTTACATACGGCAACGTGGCGCAGATGTGCTGGAGGTCGGCGCGCGTCTCCTCGACGCGTTGTGCAAGGGCGATCCGGGGACGGTGATCGTGCCGCGAGACCGGGCGATCTTGGTGGCCGGTCAGGTCCGCGTCACCGACGTCCTGTCCGCGGCGGACCAGGGGGTGCGCGGCTTCGTTCAGGGGGCGAACACCCCGGATTCGCACGCGGTGCTCCTGGCGCGGGCGTTTAGTCTGCCGATGGTCACCGGCGTCGATCTCACCGGAATCGCCGAGGGCGATCGCCTGATCGTGGACGGCGCCACGGGGACCGTCCACATCAATCCCACACCCGACGTGGAGGAGATCTATCAGCAGCACACCCAGGCACTCGACGATGCGTGGCAGCCGCCGTGTAGCGCCGACGAGCTGCCGATCTATCTCCTGGCCAACATTTCCGTGGAGCGCGACCTCGAAGCGGCGGACGCCCACGGCGCGCTGGGCATCGGTCTCTACCGCACCGAGTACGCCTTTCTAATCGGCCGGGATGGCCTGGGGCAGGAAGACGAGCAATTTCGCATCTACAGCGATGCAGTGCGCCGTTTTCCTCACTATCCCACCACCCTCCGTACCCTCGACCTCGGCGGCGACAAGCCCTTCCTGCGTCTCTTGCCGGTGGCCGAGGCCAATCCGCTGCTGGGATTGCGCGCGGTCCGGTTGTCACTGCACCAGCCCCAGGTGCTGCGTACCCAGCTACGCGCAATGTTGCGGGCCGCGGCAACCGGGCCTCTTCGCATCTTGTTCCCGATGGTCACCACCGTGGCGGAGTTTGACGAGCTATCTGCGAAAGTGGACGAGTGTCGCCGCGCCCTGATGGAGGAGGGGACACCGTGCGCGATGGACGTGCCGCTCGGGGTGATGGTGGAGGTGCCGGCCGTCGCACGTGCGGGCGGCCCCGTGTTTGCCAGGGCCGACTTCGTATCGATCGGCTCCAACGACCTGGTGCAGTACACGCTCGCAGTGGATCGTCAGTCGACCACCGTCGCCGGCCTCTACCAACCGCTGCATCCTGCGGTCCTGCACCTGATTCGTGACACGGTGGACGCGGCACACGCCGTCGGCAAGCCGGTGAGCCTGTGCGGCGAGCTCGCCGCCTCGCCCCTGGCGCTCCCCGCGCTCCTGGCCATGGGCCTGGATGAGATCTCCGTCGCCCCCACGGCGATCCCGGTGGTGTGGGACGCCCTCGCACAACTTTCCCGTGACGCGTGCCGGCCGCTGCTCGACGACCTCCTCGCATGTCCCTCAGAGGAGGCCGTGGTGGCCCTGCTCCACCATGCGTTCCCTGGTCTCAGCGGAGGCGGTTGACGGAGCGCGCCCACGGGCGGGGCGGCGAGTCTATGGCTCGCATCCTCCGGGTCGTCGCACAACCCCTCAATCGGGGCCGGGCACCGTCCGGCTCAACCGGCGGGGAGGGGAGTCGCCTCCAGGGTACGCAACAGGTCATTGGCTAGATCGGCCATGGTGGCGTCGTCGAGCCCCAGGGCCTGCCATGCAGCGGGCTCGATCCCGGCGAGGGGGCTCTCCTCGCCGGTCGCCGTGACGCTCGCGTGTGCGAGGCGATCGGCGATGTGCACGACGCACGCCATCGGCTCGTCCACCGATTCCAGGGGCGAGTGATGGTAGTGCACCGTCTGGGCCAGGGTCTCCGGGATCTCCCACCGCTCACATACACGGCCACCGGCCTCCGCATGGTCAATGCCGAGGACATCGCGTTCCGCGGCACACCACGGTGCACCGCCTTCGACCTGCGTCAACACCGCCCGCTCCACGTCCGGGTCAAGATGGGAAAAGGCCAGCTTGCCAACGTCGTGGATCAGGCCCGCGGTGAACGCGGTGGCTGCCTCGAGGTGCTCCCCGACCGCCTGCAGGAACCAGCGACTGAGGTGGGCGGCGATCAGGGCATGGTCGCCGGCACCGTCCAGCCAGCCCCCCGGCAGTCCTCGCCGTTCGGTAAGGGCCGACTGAAAATAGCTCGCGAGGGCGATGCCCTGGACGGTGTCCATGCCCAACAGGACCACGGCCTGGTGGACGGACGTCACCACCACCGGCAGGCTGTAGAACGCCGAATTACACACGCGGAGGCTCTGGGCGGCGAGGCTCGGGTCGCGACACACCAGCTCCGCGACGTCGTGGATCTCGCCGTCCGGGTCGTTGAGGATGGCGAACAGGGCCTGGATGTGGCCGGGAAGCATGGGGATACGGTCGAGGGCTTGGCTGACGGCGGGATCCATGCGCGTTCCTTTCGGTAGCATTGGCTAGCTTTTCGGCGGTGATTCGCGGCGCTCAAACTGGTCGGCATGCGCCCAATCGAGTAGCCTAGGAAGTTGTTTCGTGGGCGGCGTCGTAGTGGCGTCCGTCCGGTCGCATCCATGGACCCCACCGCCAACCACCGCTGTCGCGCCCTGATGTTTCAGGGCACGGCATCGAATGTGGGGAAGAGCGTCCTTGCCACGGCGTTCTGCTCGATCTTTCGGGAATCGGGCCACCGCGTGGCACCGTTCAAGGCGCAGAACTGGACTCTCAACCCCTTCATTACACAGTCGGGAAGCGAGATCGGTTGGTCCCAGGCGGTGCAGGCCGAGGCGTGCGGGGTGGAGCCCAACACCCACATGAATCCGCTGTTACTGAAACCGGTGGAGGGCAACCGGTTGGAGCTGCTCATCCAGGGCGACCGGCACGGGGTCCTGACCCTGGCCGAGTTTCGCCGCTTGAAATCGCGGATCGAGGCGGCGGTAGCACGGTCGTACCAGTTTCTCGCCCGCGAGTACGACGTCGTCGTGATCGAGGGGGCGGGCACGCCGACGGACGTGGAGCTGCGCGAGGTGCAACTCGCCAACGGCGGGGTCGCGGCGATCGCCGACGCACCGGTGATACTGGTTGGCGACAGCTCCAAAGGCGGGGTTTTCGCCGCCCTCTACGGCACATTGGAGCTGCTGCCAGCAGATCAGCGGTGCCGGGTACAGGCCATCTTGATCAACAAGTTCGAGGGCGACCGGACGGACGGAGCGACCCTGAAGGCCCGGATCGAGGAACGCTGCGGTGTACCGGTCCTAGGGCTGGTGCCGCGATTGGCCAACCTACGCCTTCCCCACGAGGGGCGGGTCGCGATCGACCCTGCGCCCACCACCCGGCCGCCGCCGCTGACGCTGCGCATCGGCGTCGTCGAGCTTCCTCATCAGACTGATGACCGTGATGCGGATCCCCTTGCCAGCGAGCCGGGCGTGATCCTGGTGCCGGTCGCTGCGGGCGCCGCGCTCGATGATCTTCACGCGCTGGTCTTGCCCGGCTCGGACAATACCCTGGCCGACCTCCAGTACCTCAACCAAACCCACATGGCGCGTCAGATCCGGGCCTTCCGTGCGGCCGGAGGCTCCGTGGTCGGTATCGGTGGCGGGTTGCAGATGCTAGGCAAGGTGGTGCTCGATCCCCTCGGGCGCGAGTCGAGTCTCGGCGAGGTGGAGGGTCTGGGCCTGTTGCCCATCGCCTCGTTGCTCGGTCACAGTCGGGAGAGCCACGCGGTGGAGGCGCTATGTCTGGACCATATCGACGACCTCTGTGGCAAGAGTGTCAGCGGCTATGAGCACCACCTGGGGCGCACCCTCATGGAGGAGGAGGTCCAGCCGTTTGCCACCATCGTACGCCGTGACGGCAAGCTTCTCGATCACCCGGACGGCGCGATTTCCAGAGACCGGCGCGTGTGGGGTACCTACATCCACGGCCTGTTCGACAGCCCGGCTTTCCGTCGTTGTTTCCTGGGCCACTTGCGCGTCGCCGCCGGGGAGGCACGGGTTGAGGACGACGATCCACGTACACGCCGCGAGGCGACCATCGCGCGCCTCGTGCAGGCCGTGCGCGACCACGTCGACGTGGCCGCCATTCACGCCGTCATGGGCCGGTAAGTGACAACCGGCTGTCAGCCCCTCTCAGGATGTATGTGGCGATGGATCTAGGGGGCGCGCAGGTTCGCTTGACCGCTCTCCAGCGCCGTTGCTAAGAAGTACCGCTTTGTGCCGGTGCCAGGGTGGTGCCGGGCCTGATTCGGTCGGAGCATGCCGTGTCCCATCCGCTTCTCAACAGCCCCTGCCGAGGCTTCGCCGCCGCGCAACTGGGGCGCTCGGAACGCGCGCTCCTGGAAGAGATCACACGCGGTTGCCGCGGCGACATCCTGGCCATGACCGCGGTCGCCGGCTCGGGGCACCCCGGAGGCTCCCTGTCGTCGCTGGAGATCTTCACCGTCCTCTGGAGCTTGGCCCACACCTACCCCGACCATCCGCACGAGCCCACCCGTGACCGGATCGTGGTGAGCCACGGGCATACCGCACCGGGGGTATACAGCGTCCTCGGGCGCCTCGGCTTTTTCGACGCGGAGCAAGCCGTCCTCCATTTCCGCCAGCGCGGCAGCCCGTTCGAGGGGCACATCGAGCGCCGGGTCCCGGGGGTGGAGTGGGGCACCGGTAACCTCGGCCAAGGGTTGTCGGTGGGCTGCGGGATGGCCCTGGGCGGTCGTCTCAACGGCGATGGCGGCCACGTCTACGTGGTGATGGGAGATGGCGAGCAGCAGAAGGGACAGATCGCCGAGGCGCGGCGCTTCGCCTGTAAGTACGAACTGGTGAACGTAACCGCCTTTGTGGACGTCAACGGCCTGCAGATCGGGGGCGACACGGCGGTGGTGATGCCACAGGACATCAGGGCCGAGTATCTCGCGGACGGGTGGCAAGTGCTGGAGGTCGACGGTCACGACCTCGACGCCCTGTACGGAGCGACCCGGGCCGCGGTCACCGATCGCCAGCGTCCTACGGTGATCCTCGCCAACACCATGATGGGTCGCGGGATTCCTGCCATCGAAGGGCGGGCGAAATACCATGGTCAGGCGGTCGAGGACGAGGTGTGCGAGGCGGCCTTTCGCGACCTGGGCCTCGCTATCTCCCTCGATGGTCTGCGCCGCCGCCGGCCGGAGTCGATCGCATTTCACGGCGTGGATCCGCCGCGGGTGGAGTTGGAGATCGATCCCGGCACGCCGCGCACCTACACCGCGGAGCAGCGCCTGGATAACCGCTCGGCGTGGGGCAACGCCCTCGCCGATCTGGTCGACGCCAATGCTGACGACGTGCCCATGGCGGTCTTCGACTGTGACCTGGAAGGGTCGGTGAAGACGGGTACTTTCCACGAAAAGCTGCCCAACCAGTTCTTCGAGAGTGGTATCCAAGAGCACCATACGGCGGCGGCCGCCGGGGCCATGTCGGCCACCGGCGTCCTGACCTTCTTCGCGGATTTCGGCGTGTTCGGGGTGTGCGAGACCTACAACCAGCACCGCCTGACGGACATCAACGGCGGCAACTTGAAGGTGGTGTGCACCCACATCGGCCTCGACGTCGGAGAGGATGGCAAGACCCACCAGTGCATCGATTACCTGGGGCTGCTGCACTCCCTCCACGGCTTCCGCACCATCGTCCCTGCCGATCCGAACCAGACCGATCGTGCCGCACGCTACGTGGCGACTCAGGCCGGCAACCTCTTCCTGGGTATGGGACGCTCGAAGATGAAACCGATTCTCGCCACCGATGGCAGCCTGTTCTTTGGCGGCGATTACCGGTTCGAGTACGGCAGCGCGGACGTGTTGCGTGAGGGTAGCGACTGTGTGGTCATTGCCATGGGCTCGGTGGTGGGAGCGGCGGTGGCCGCGCACGAACTCCTCGCGGACGTGGGCATCGGCGCGCGCATCGTGAACATGGCCTGCCCGCGGGACGTGGATCGCGCGGTCCTGCAGGCGGCGGCCGCTACGGGCCTCATCGTCACCTGCGAGGACCACAATCCGACGACGGGTCTCGGCAGTAGTGTGGCGAACGCGCTTCTTGATGAGGCGCTCTCCTGCCGCCTCGTGCGCCTTGGCGTCAGCGTCTACGGTGAGTCCGCCCCCCCGGCCGACCTGTATGCCGCGCAGGGGCTGGATGCGCCGGGGATTGCGGCGGCCGTGCAGGCCGCCCTCCGGTGAGTCGCAAGCGGCGACTGCGCGAGCGACGCTCCGGTCGGCCAGCTAGCGTCCGGCCAGTCGGGCCGAAACGGCTACGGCGAGTGGGGATGGGCACGGCGCCGGCGCCTGGTGCAAAACGTGGCGGCCGGCTGGTCACGGTTTAGCGCGCATTTCTCACCACGGGTACCGGGCGCTCGGGCCGATCTTTTCGGCCATCTGTCAGTCCAGGTTTGGCGGCGTGGCGAGGTGTGAAACTACCCTTGCCGGCTGCAGGGTCCGACTCGACCGTCACTACTGCCACCCTCTCGGCTCCGCGTCGAGCCGGCCAAACCCTTTGCTAGAAAAGGATCCGCGACGGCTTTGCCATCCGTGCAACGGCATGGGCGACAAAAGGGGAGGGGCGGTGTCATTTTTTTTCTGGCTCAGGCAAGGGATTGTCTGTAGAGTCGCTAGACCAACCAGTCGGTCTTATCCACAGCTTGTCCCCAATGTCGACCTCCAGAGGCCATGAAACACGGGAACGGATCGTCCGTTCCGCGGCCGAGCTGTTTCACCTGCACGGCTACTACCACACGAGCGTGGAGGACATCCTCCGGGAGGCTGGGGCCAAGAAAGGCAATTTCTACTTTCACTTCAAGAACAAGGAAGAGGTTGGTTACGCGGTTCTGGAGTGGTTTGCCCGGGAGTTCGGCGAGCTCTTCACCACCACTACCGGCGAGAAATCGACCCTGCGGGAGCAGATTCACGCCTTCTTCGGCGCGATGGAGGAATACCAGCTACGCAATGAATGTCAGGGCGGTTGCCCGTTCGGCAATTTCGCCTTGGAGATGGGTGACAATCATCGGGGGTTTGCGGAGCACGTGGACACTGTGTTCCGCTACTTCGAGTCGTCGATCACCCGCCTTGTCGAGGCGGCGAAGGAGCGCGGCGAGGTCCGTCCAGAGGTGGACAGCCGCAAGACCGCCCAGTTCATCCTCTCCGCCTTCGAGGGGGCGACGTTGCTTACCAAGGTCCGCAAGGAGATCGGCGTTTTTCGTAACTGCTTAGACAACGTCGACGTATTCCTGCGCTCTCTTCAAACCACCCCGGATGGCGTGGCCGCCTGAGGGGCATTATTCACCCTCCCGATAGGAGACGTACGATGGAAACAGATCAGGTACTCGATTGCAGCGGCCTCAACTGCCCCCTGCCGGTCCTCAAGACCAAGAAGGCCGTTGACGCGATGGTTTCGGGCCAGACGTTGAAGATGATCTCCACCGATCCGGGCTCGCAGAACGACATCAATGCCTGGTGCAAGCGTACCGGTAATGAGTTGCTGGAAACCGCCACGGAAGAGGGCAAGTTCACGTTCACCATCAAGAAGAGCTGATCCGATCCCGGGCGGCTGCCCAGGTCTATTCCGCGAAGGAGATTCTCCATGAGCACCAAGATGACCATCATCGCCACCAAGGGTACCCTCGACTGGGCCTATCCGCCGTTCATCCTCGGCTCCACCGCCGCGGCCCTCGACTACGACGTCACGATCTTCTTTACCTTCTACGGCCTCGCCCTGCTGAAAAAGGACATCACGGCCAAGGTCAGTCCCCTCGGTAACCCGGCGATGCCGATGAAGATGCCGATGGGTCCCAAGTGGTTCCGCAACATCGAGTGGAATATTCCGAACTTCGTCCAGTCCATCGTTCCGGGGTTCGAGAATGTGGCTACCGGCCTGATGAAAAAGACCATCTCCAACGTCGGCGTCGCCTCCATCGAGGAGCTGCGGGAGCTGTGTCTCGAGAGCGGCGTGCGGATGATGGCGTGCCAGATGACCGTTGACCTGTTCGGCTACGACCACGGCGCGTTCATCGACGGCCTCGAGTACGTCGGCGCGGCGAGCTATCTCGATATCGCCAGCGAGGCACAGATCAACCTCTTCGTTTAGGCGAATCGCCCTGCGGGCAATTCGCCTGATGATCGGGCGGGTGAACAGGGGAGCCACCGGCTTCGCCGGTGGCTCCCCTTCATCACTCTTCGTCGCCTGCCGGCCGCCCGCGCCAGCGCGGCGCCAGATCGTGATGGACGCCCAGATGGTCGAGGACGCGTGCCACCGTACCGTCGACGATGTCCGTGACGCTCTGCGGGTGGGTGTAAAAGGCCGGGATGGGCGGGATCACGCGAACGCCGAGATGGGCGAGGCGCAGCATGTTTTCCAGGTGGATGGCGGAGAACGGCGTCTCCCGCGGCACCACGATCAGCCGCCGGCCCTCCTTCAGCGTGCAGTCGGCAGAGCGCAGGATCAGGTTGTCCGCGAGGCCGTGGGCGACCGCGGCAAGGGTATTCATCGAGCACGGGGAGATCACCATGCCGTCCGAGGGCGCGGAGCCGGAGGCGATCGGGGCGTAGCCGTTGCTGTTTAGGTAACAGGTGATGGCTCCGGCCGGAGCAGCGCAGTGGGCCGTGAGGGTCGCGGCACGCGCCGCCTCCCCTCCCGTCAAGTGCATGCCCACCTCGTCGGCGAGGATCCCGCGCGCCGCCTCGCTGACGACGCATGCCACCTCGTGGCCGGCGCCGAGGAGGGCCTCTATCAGGCGGACGCCGTAGATCGCGCCCGAGGCACCGGTCATCGCGACGATAAATCGGGCCACCACACTCTCCTTCCTACTAACCCTCGCACCGTTCTGTTGAGCGTCCGTGCCCCGCAGGGTAGTCGGCCCCCAGCGTCTACGCCGGTGGATCTTGCGCGGCGCGCCTCACTCCTCGAAGCGGATGGTTGGCGCATTGGTGGACAGCACTTCGAGCCCGTAGATCGTCATCAGCTCGGCACCGGGGTCGAAGCCGTACATGAGGTGAAACTCCCGGCGAATCTCCGCGGCGACGTCGGCCGGCAGATGGACGCCGCTGGCGAGGCGGCCGCCCCCCTCGAAGGCCTCGCGCAGGCGCATCACCGCGGCGATCGCAGGGGGCGTGGCCATGGTGGGCGATTATTCCGAAGCCGTGCGTATAGGCTCAAGCAGACCACCGCCATTGCCTACCCCAGGGCGACGAGTCGTAGTAGGTTGCGAGGAGGGCAGGGCGATCCTGCCAGGGGCTCCAGAGCATGATCCTCCTCACCGGAGCGAGCGGATACGTCGGTCGCCACCTGGCCGCCGAGCTGCGTAGTCGCGGCTTGGCGGTCCGCGGCTTGGTGCGCGACGAACGCCGAGCCGAGCCCCTGCAGCATCTCGACGTGGAGCTCGCCGTCGGTGACGTTCTCCGTCCCGCCTCCCTCGGTTTGGCGTGCGATGGCGTGGACACCGTCGTGCACCTGGTCGGCCTGCTGCGCGAGGGATGGCGCGAGACGTTTCAGCGGGTGGTGGTGGACGGCAGCCGTAACGTGATCGTGGCCTGCCAGGCACGCGGGGTGGCGCGCATCGTCTACGTCTCGGCCCTGGGAGCGACTATCGACTCGCCGAGCCGCTACTTTGCGAGCAAGGCGACGGTCGAGGGACTGGTGCGGGACTCCGGCCTCAGCTACCAGATCTGGCGCCCCTCGCTGATGCTCGGCCGGGGCGAGAAGCTGACCGACGACCTCTCCCGGTTGTTGCGCCGCTCCCCGGTCATGCCGGTATTGCGCCTCCCCGAAGAGGGCCGTATGCAGCCGTTGATGGTGACCGATGCGGTGGAGATCATGGCCGACCTGCTTGTCGCCGACGGCGCTTGGGGACATACCTTCGCCATCGCCGGCCGGGAGCGGCTCACCATGGCGGAGATTGCGGAGAACATCGCCGCCGCGTTGGGCCGCCGGCCCATGCGCCTTCCCGTGTCCGGTCGCGCCGTACAGCTCGCGGCCCGCCTACTCGATCCCGTTGCGCCCATGCTGCCGGTCAGCGCCGATCAGCTCCACATGCTCGCCACGGACGGCACCACCGAGGATAACCTGTACGCTCAGTACAGCCGCGTCGTGCCACGCCCCGTGGCCGACGGGCTCGCCGAGGTCTTACGCTCCACGAAATGAGCCAACGTACCTTCGCCATCGGTGACATCCACGGCTGCCTCGCCCATCTCGAGCGCCTGCTTGATGCCATCGACTACGCTCCGTCGACACATCGCCTGATCTTTCTCGGGGACTACGTCGATCGCGGCCCCGACTCCGCCGGCGTCATCGATCGCATACTCGAGCTGAAGGCGGCGAATCCAGAGATCGTCACCTTGATGGGCAACCACGAGCGGATGTTTCTCGACTTCCTCGACGGCGTCCACACCAAACCGTTCTTGTACAACGGCGGGCGACAGACCCTGAGCAGCTACCAGCGGCGCGAAGGCAAGTGGCAGAAGATCGCCGGCCGCGCCACGATCCCCGAGGATCATATCGCCTTTCTGCGCGGCCTCCCCTTGATCCATACCACCCCGACACACATCTTCGTCCACGCCGGACTGCGCCCGGGCGTCCCTCTGGAGGAACAGTCGGCGGACGATATGCTCTGGATCCGCGAGGCGTTCTTCACCGCCCCGCACACCCGCCGGCGGACCGTGGTGTTCGGCCACAGCCCGATGGTCGAGCCGTTTCGTCACGACGGCATGGTGGGGATTGATACCGGCGCGTGTTACAACGGTCCGCTGACCGCGTATGACGTGGAGGGTGATCGCTTCGTGTCGGCGATGCCGTAACAACCGCGCGGCGACGCCCGATCTCCGCCCGGAGCCTGCTGGATCTCTTGCCGGTCACGATGCGGCGACCAGCTCTGCCGCCGGGAGACGACCGGGCCGCAGCACGTGGGGTACACCGTCGCGCACCGCGACGACGGAGGACGGCAGACCACCGCCTGCTGGCTGGTCGCCGAGGACCAAGACGTCGGCCGTCTGCCACTCTGGTCCGAGGTCGCACGCGGTCGTGACGGGGGGCACGCCGCTGCGGTTGGCGGAGGTCGCGGTGATCATCTCGCGGCAGGCGATGGCCAGGGCACGGGCGACGGGATGCGCCGGCACGCGCACGGCTACCGTACCCGCGGGGTAGAGAGCGGCGAGGGGGCTGGAAGGGGACAATGTCAGAACCAGGCTGAGGGGACCGGGCCAGAACCGGGCGGCGAGCTTCCGTTCGGCCGGGCTCATGAGGATTCCGCGATCGGCCAGGCCATCGGCCGCCGCGACGATCAGCCCGAACGGCTTGTCTCCCGGACGCCCCTTCAGTGTGCGCAGCCGCGTGACCGCGTCCGGGAGGATCGCGAGCACGCCGGCAGCGAGGAAGCTACCGGTGGGGTAGATGACCACGCCGCCCCTCTTCAGGTGGGCGGCTGCCGCGGCGATGTCGGCGTCCGTGAACATGTCCCCATTCTCTCGCCACGGCGACGGTCACAGAAAAGGCCCGTCGCTCACCGAGCGACGGGCCTTTTGCGGGTCGCGGCAGGCGAACGAATTACATCATGCCGCCCATGCCGCCCATACCGCCCATGTCGCCCATGCCACCCGGCATGCCCGCCTTGTCCTTGGGCTCCGGCTTGTCGGTGATCATCGCCTCGGTGGTCAACAGCAGGGCGGCTACTGACGCCGCGTTCTGTAGGGCGGTGCGCGTCACCTTGGTGGGGTCAATGATGCCGGCCTTGATCATGTCCTCGTACTGGCCCCCGGCGGCATTGAAGCCGATCGCCCCCTTCTTGGACATCACCTCGCGCACGGCCACGGAACCCTCCTCGCCGGCGTTCTCGGCGATCTGTCGCAGGGGCTCCTCCAGGGCGCGGCGCACGATATTGACGCCGACCTGGCGGTCATCGCTGAAGTCCAGCTTGTCGAGGGCCGTGCGACAGCGCAGAAACGCGACGCCACCGCCAGGGACGATCCCCTCCTCCACGGCGGCGCGAGTGGCATGCAGGGCGTCCTCGACGCGCGCCTTCTTCTCTTTCATCTCGGTTTCGGTGGCCGCACCGATGTTGATCACCGCCACGCCGCCGACCAGCTTCGCCAGGCGCTCCTGGAGCTTCTCGCGGTCGTAGTCGGAGGTGGTGGTGTCGATCTGCGCGCGGATCTGGCCGACGCGCGCCTTGATGTCGGCGGCCGAGCCCGCGCCATCGACGATGGTGGTGTTGTCCTTGTCGATCTTCACCGTCTTCGCGCGGCCGAGCTGATCGATGGAGGCGTTCTCCAGGGTGAAGCCGGTCTCCTCCGAGATCACGGTGCCGCCCGTGAGCGTCGCGATGTCCTGGAGCATCGCCTTGCGCCGGTCGCCGAAACCGGGCGCCTTGACGGCGCACACGTTCAGTGTGCCCCGCAGCTTGTTTACCACGAGGGTGGCGAGGGCCTCGCCTTCCACGTCCTCGGCGATGATCAACATCGGGCGAGAGAGCTTCGCGACCTGCTCGAGGAGCTGCAGGAGGTCCTTCATCGCGCTGATCTTCTTGTCGTGGATCAGGATGTAGGGATCCGCCAGGTCGCACTCCATGCGCTCCGCGTTGGTGATGAAGTACGGCGACAGGTAGCCACGGTCGAACTGCATCCCCTCGACGGTTTCCAGGGTCGTCTCCAGGGTCTTGGCCTCCTCGACCGTGATCACGCCCTCCTTGCCGACTTTTTCCATCGCCTCCGCGATGATCGCGCCGATGGTCTCGTCGGAGTTGGCGGAGATCGTCCCGACCTGGGCGATCTCCTCCTTGGTGCGGGTCGCCTTGGAGAGCTTGGTGAGGTCGGCGACGACCGATTCGACCGCCGCGTCGATGCCGCGCTTGAGATCCATCGGGTTGAAGCCGGCGGCGACCGACTTGATGCCCTCGCGGAAGATTGCCTGGGCGAGCACCGTGGCGGTAGTGGTGCCGTCACCGGCCACGTCGGAGGTCTTGGAGGCGACCTCGCGCACGGTCTGCGCGCCCATGTTCTCGAATTTGTCCTCCAACTCGACCTCCTTCGCGACCGTTACCCCGTCCTTGGTCATGAGGGGCGAGCCGAAGCCGCGGTCGAGCAGGACGTTGCGACCACGTGGGCCGAGGGTGACTTTGACGACGTCGGCGAGCTTGTCGACACCGCGCGCAATCGCATGCCGGGCGTCCTCGTTGTAGATGATCTGTTTGGCAGCCATAGGTGTTCCTCTATCTGGAATGGTCAGTCGTCTTGTGGGCGGGGAGGTATGGGTTACTTCTTCTTCCGACCCTTGTCGGAGACCAGGATGCCCATGACGTCATCCTCCTTGATCACGGCGTACTCGACGCCGCTCATCGTGAACTTGGTCGGCGAGTACTTCTCGAAGACGATGCGGTCGCCTTCCTTGATCTCCTCCACGTCCTTGCCGACCGCCAGGACCACCCCCTCCTGGGGCCTCTCCTTCGCGGACTCCGGGATGTAGATGCCGCCGGCAGTCTTGGTCTCGGGCTCGCGGTACTCCACAAGGAGACGTTCTCCCAATGGTTTGAGCATGGTAGATTCCTCCAACTAGTTGTAAGACAAGAAAACCCCGGTCCATACCGGGTGGCTGTTAGCAGTCGCGTGCGGCGAGTGCCAACAATCTAGGGACGCCTCTGATCTTTGGCAACAGCGCGGAGCGATTTTTTGTGAGCCGGCCCCTCATCCTCGCCTCCGGGTCGCCCCGGCGCCACGAGCTTCTCCAGGAGGTGGGTATCGACCATGACGTCGTCCCCTCCGGCGAGGCGGAAGACGAGGTGCCGGGCGAGACGGTGGACGCACACATCCGCCGCCTTGCCCTGGCCAAGGCGCGGGCCGTGGCCATGCGCCACCCGGATCAGTGGGTGCTCGGGGCCGACACGGTGGTGGTGCTCGGCGGACGCATCCTCGGCAAGCCCGCTGGCCCGGTCGATGCCCGGCGGATGCTGGCCCGCATGTCGGGCCGCACCCATGAAGTGTGTGGCGCCGTCGCCCTGGTTCACGGAGAACGTCAGTGGGTTGGGAGCGACGCCAGCTGCGTCACCTTTCGCCATCTGCGGGAGGACGAGATCGCGGCCTACGTCGCCGGCGGGGAGCCTCTGGACAAGGCGGGGGGCTATGGCATCCAGGAGGAGGGGCGGCGTCTGGTCGCGGGGTGGCAGGGCTCGTACACCAACATCGTCGGTCTCTCCATCCCCCTCCTGCGCAGGCTGCTGGCCGAGGCCGCGGCGCCGTATGCGGTCACGCCGCGGCGCAACTGATCGTCGAGGATGCCAAGACTCCGAGATTGAAGGGGGGGCGTTGCGCCTCGCCGTCTGTGTCCTTGGCGGTGAACACCGCTGCGCCTTGGCGAGAGACCTTCACAACGTGACGGGAGAGGCGTAGTGCGCCGCGCAGGTCTGGGCGCCGGGCTACCGTCTCATCAGGTCATCCATCGCCCGGTTCGCGAGGGCGTCGGCGCGTTCGTTCTCCGCATGGCCGGCGTGACCCTTGACCCAGCGCCACTCCACCTGGTGGCGAGAGGTGGCCGCGTCCAGGCGGCGCCACAGGTCTTCGTTCTTGACCGGCTTGCGGTTCGCCGTGCGCCAGCCGTTGCGTTTCCACCGCGCTAGCCACTCGGTGATGCCCTGTTTCAGGTAGGTGGAGTCGGTGGTGAGAATTACCTGGCACGGCCGCTTCAAGGACTCCAGGGCGGCGATCGCCGCCATCATCTCCATGCGGTTGTTGGTGGTCCGGGACTCGGCGCCGGACAGCTCCTTGTCGTGGCCACCCCAACGCAGCACCGCGCCCCAGCCGCCCGGGCCCGGGTTTCCGCGGCAGCCGCCGTCGGTGAAGATCTCCACGGGTCCGGCCATTCCGCCTCACCCGGCCGTGCGGCTGCCGTCCAGCCGGTCGAGAAGAGCGCGCAGGGCCTGGACCACCGTCCCCGCACGGACCGCGGCGCGGTCGCCAGGAAACAGGTGGTGCACCGCGGCGACCGCCTTCCGGTCTCCCACCGCGATGAACACCGTACCTACCGGCTTGCCCGCGGTGCCGCCGCTCGGCCCGGCGATGCCGGTGATGGCACACGCCAGACTCACGACCGGCACGGCGAGGAGGCCCTCGGTCATCGCCGTCGCCACCTCTGCACTCACCGCACCGCGGGCGGCCAAGAGGCGCGCGTCGACCCCGAGCCAGCCCACCTTGGCGGCATTGGCGTAGGAGACGACTCCGCCGTAGAACACCGCGGAAGCGCCGGGCACATCGGTGATGGTCGCCGCCAACAGTCCGCCGGTGCACGACTCCGCCACGGCCAGCCACTGGCGCCGCGCGGTGAGCGCCGCGACCAGGCGGCGTGCAAGGGTCGCGGCGTGCTTCGCCGTGGTCTGGGCGTCGGGGGAGGCGACCATGGCGCTATTGTCACTGAACACCCTTGCCGAGGGTAAGGTGGCGATCCCGCATCACGCGAGGATCAGACGAGGTGGAGCACGGTGGCAATGGCGAGAAGGACCCGGCCGATCACGCCGGCCGCGAGATCATCGGCCATCACCCCCCAACCGCCCGGCAGGTGACGCTCGAGCCAGCGGCATGGTGGGGGCTTCGCGATGTCCAGGAGGCGAAACAACGCGAAGCCGGCGAGCACCACGGGCCAGGTCGGCGGCAAGGAGATCAGGGTGAGCCACTGCCCCGCCACCTCGTCGATCACCACGGCGCCCGGATCCTTGCCGCCCCAGGCTACTTCCGCCTGTGCCGCCGCGCGTACCCCGAGCAGGGTGACCGCGAATAGGGCGACCCCCTGTACGAGCCAGCCGTGGCTGCCTAGCCAGAGGTAAACAATGGCGGCCGCGGCGCTGCCCCAGGTGCCCGGCGCGAGAGGGGCGAGGCCGATGCCGCCGACCGTCGATAGCCATAGCCACGGGTCGCGGCCGAGACGGGGGCAGGTTCCGGTCATGGGGGCGAGGGTATCAGGGGATGAGCCCGGCCCCCACCGGCCGTTGCCATAATGCGCGCCGGTGCCGTGGCTGTGGCGTCGACCTCTGCGGGACGGCGCCCTAGACTGGCGTCGTGGCGATCGATCAGTGGCTCTTCGTCTCCGACGTTCACCTTGCGCCCGACGACCAGGCGCGCCAGGAGGAGCTTGCGACCTTCATCCTCGGGTTTCCCGGCCTCACCCACCTATGCATCGTCGGTGACCTGTTCGATTTCTGGATGGGGCTGCGCGACCGGCATTTCGACGGCTACGACACCATCCTCGCCGCCGTGCGGGAGCTGGCGGACCGAGGGGTGGAGGTTCACTACGTCGAGGGAAATCACGACTTCTGCCTCGGCACCTACTTCGCGGCCCGATACGGCGCCCGGATCTATCCCGACGGCACTAGCATGACCCTCGGTGGCCAGCGGGTATGGATCGAGCACGGAGACCTCACCAACCCCGATGAGCGAGTCCACCGTGCCTGGCGGCGCTTCGCTCGCAGCGGGTTGGCCGCATGGATCGCCGAGGTCGTCGGGCCGCGCCATCTCCAGTCCTTCGGCCGCTGGCTCGACCGCGCAACCACGCCCGGTGACTACAGCCGCCGGACCTTCGCGCACCCGTGCTTTCGCGCCCATGCCCGGCGCTGCATCGCGCGTGGCTTCGATGTGGTGGTGATGGGCCACGCACACGTGCCCGGTGACGAATTGATCGAGGTGGACGGCCATCGGGGGCGCTACATCAACGTCGGTGACTGGATCTTCCACAAGAGCTATGTGACGTTTGATGTGAACCATGGTTTTCGACTTCATCCCTCGCCGCCCGTCGGCGCCTCGTAGAGTGGTGCTCGATGATCTCCTTCAGTGAGGCCCAATCCCTGCTTCGTAGCCACCTCCTCACCCTGGAGCCCGTCCGCGTGCCCCTCGACCGGTGCCTCGGGCAGGTGGTGGCCCGACCAGCGGTGAGCGATATTGACATGCCGCCGTTCGACAAGTCGGCGATGGACGGCTACGCGGTACGGAGCGCTGACCTGGCCGGAATCGGGCCCGGGGGTGCAGTGCCGCTGCGGCTCGCGGGCGAGGTGGCGGCAGGGGCGGTATCCGACCACGTGCTCGAGACGGGTGAGTGTCTGCGCATCTTCACGGGTGCCCCGGTCCCCGCCGGGGCGGATGCGGTGGTGATGGTGGAAGACACCGAGGCCGCCGGCGAGGAGGTCCTGTTTCATCGACCGGTCCGGTCCGGTCAGCACATCTGCCCGCGGGGGCAGGACATCACGGAGGGTCAGACCGTGGTGGAGGCGGGAACCGTGGTGACGCCCGCGGTGATCGGGGTACTGGCGGCGGTGGGCATCGCCGAACCATGGGTCCATCCGGCACCGCGAGTGGCGATTCTTGCCACCGGCAACGAGATCGTCCCGGTCGATCAGGTACCCGCCCCTGGCCAGATCCGCAACTCCAATGCCCCGACTCTGGCAGCCCAGGCGCGGCTCGCTGGGTGCGAGGTCGAGCTGGTGGAGACCGCCGGCGACGACGAGGCCGCCCTGCGTGACGCCCTCGCTCGGGGGCTCGCCCACGATATCCTCATCCTCTCCGGCGGGGTGAGCGTGGGTAAGTACGACCTGGTGAAGGCGGCGCTGCGCGATGCCGGCGTGAAGCTCGTCTTCGAGAAGGTGCGAATCAAGCCGGGTAAGCCGGTGGTCTTCGGCCTGCACGGGCGTAACCGCCGCATCTTCGGACTGCCGGGCAACCCGGTGTCCGCCTTCGTCACCTTCGAGCTCTTCGTGCGGCCGATGATCCTCTCGATGCAGGGCCACCCGGTCCTCGACAATCCAGTGGTGGCGGCGCGCCTCGGTCATGCTGCGGCGAACCGATCGGGCCGGCGCAGCTATGTCCCCGCCCGGGTGCGGCGGGAGGGTAACGGGGCCGCGCAGGTGACTCTGCTCGAATACCACGGCAGCGCCGACCTGCAGAGTCTGGTGGGGGCGAATGCCCTGGCGATCCTTCCCGAGGTCGTGAGCGAGCTTCCCGCCGGCGCACCGTGCGAGGCGATGCTCCTGCCGGCGACGGCGATCAGCGATTAGCGATTAGCGATTAGCGATCCGTTTGCAGCAACCAGCGAGCGGAAGAAGCCTCGAGTGCTCCGGCAGCCCCCGGCGGCCTCCGTCCAGGTGGTGACGGGCGTGTAGATGCCCGCAGATGTGGATAGCTAGGCGCCCGATGGCCGGGCGCCCGTAGCGCCCATTATCTATCGTCGGAAGTTTCGCTCTTCCGCTTCCTGGGCGGTCTTGCAATCGATGCACATGGTGGTCACGGGCCGCGCCAAGAGGCGCGCGTAGGCAATCTCCTCGCCGCATGACTCGCATAGCCCATACTCGCCGCGTGCCATCCGTGCGAGGGTGTCATCGATCTTGGCGATCAACTTGTGCTCGCGCCCCTTGAGACGGGCCTGGAAGTTGTCGTCAATTTCTTCCGTGGCGCGGTCGCCGATCTCCGCCATTACCTCTTTTTCACTACCCAGGCTGCCTTCCAGGACCTGGTGGGCGTCCGCCAACAGCTCCGCACGCCGTGTCTCAAGCTGGTCACGGATCGCGGCCCAGCGATCCTTGGGCTTGGCCGCGCTCTTCTTGGTGGTCTTCCGGGCCTTGGTCGTGGCCTTCTTTGCCACGGCCTTCTTCGACGGCGCCTTCGTTTCAGCAGCCTTCTTCGGCGCCGCCTTCTTTGCGGCGTCCTTCGTCGGCGCTACCTTTTTTGCTGCTGCTTTCTTCGGCGGCGCCTTCTTGGCGACCTTCTTTGCGACGCTGGCAGTCTTCTTGGCGGGTGTCTTGGCCATGATTGGGGCTGCTGGGAGAGGCGTTATCGAAAAACGGATTGATTGGGTTGGGAATGGAGGGTGCAGGTAGTACCTTATTCGAAGCCCCAATTCTAGCTTCTTCTGCTCCCCGCCTGCACATCCTTACTGCCAAGTAGTCGCTGTTCGTGTCGCTCTCGGCACGGCCGTGGCGAGCCCTCGTGACCATCTCCGGTACCACCCGAGTCGTCGGCCTGTTCGGCTACCCAGTCGAGCACAGCTTCTCGCCGCTGATGCACAATCGCGCCTTCGCGCAGGCCGGTCTCGACTACATCTACGTTCCATTTCCCGTGCCGCCGGAGAGCGTCGCCGCGGCGATAGCGGCGTTGCCCGCCCTTGGTCTTGCCGGCGTGAATGTGACCATTCCCCACAAGCAGGCGGTGATTCCGCATCTCGACGCGCTCAGTCGCACGGCAGAGCTGATTGGCGCAGTGAACACGATTCAGGTCACCGAGGGGCCGCGCCTCGTTGGCCACAATACCGACGCGTCCGGTTTCGCCGCTGCACTGCGCCGCCACGGCGTAGCCCTTGCGGGACAACGAATGCTGCTTCTCGGTGCCGGCGGCGCCGCCCGGGCGGTCGCCTTCCAAGCGGCCCTCGATCACTGTGGAGAAGTGGCGCTGTGTGACGTGGAGGAGGGGCGTGCCGACACCCTGGCAGCGGATTTGGCGCGCCACTTCCCGGCGCTGGAGGTGCGCGCGGTTTCCCAGGTAGGCGCAGGACTGGGCGACGCCTTGGCGGCGGCCACCCTGCTGGTCAACGCCACCCCCTTGGGAATGCACGGCGGGGACCGGTACCCGATCGAGCTCGATGGGCTGCATTCCCGCTTGTTCGTCTTCGACCTGGTCTACAATCCGCTCGAAACGCCTCTCCTCGCCGCTGCGCGGCGGCGCGGCGTCCCCGGGTGCAATGGCTTGGCGATGCTTGCCTTGCAGGGGGCCGAGTCATTTGCCATGTGGACCGGTGCGCCGCCGCCGGGAGAGTTGATGCTCACCACTCTCGAGGGCCATTTCGGGGCACGATGAACGAGCCGTGCAACCTGGTCTTGATCGGTTTCATGGGCGCCGGCAAGACAACTGTTGGACAGGCACTCGCGGCCCGCCTCGGTTGGGCGACAGTCGACTGTGACGCCCTGATCGAGGCGCGCGCTGGCAAGACCATCGCTGCCATCTTCGCCGGAGAAGGTGAGGCGTACTTTCGGGACATGGAGACGGCCGTGGCCGCCGACCTCGATCGTTACGTGCACACCATCATTACCACCGGTGGTGGCGTGGTGGAGCGGCCCGAGAACCTCGCCCATCTGCGGCGTGCCGGTCAGGTCATCTATCTCCGCGCACGGCCCGAGACCCTCTACGAGCGTGTGGCTGGAAGCGACCACCGTCCTCTGTTGCAGGTCGCCGACCCTCGGGCGCGCGTGCGCGAGCTCCTCGCGCGCCGCACCCCGGCGTACGAGCAGGCCGATCGCGTCATCGACACCGATGATTTGACCATACCGGAGGTCGTGGAACGGATTCTTGGCTCATGACCATGGCGGCTCATCTCGTCGCGATGATCTGTTGGTGGCTCACCGTGACCGCGCCAGCTACGGCGGAGCCGCCGCGTCAGCTCCTCTTCCTGGTCGACGCCTCGACCTCGATGGGCGAGTCCGTGCTGGCGTCCGTGGAGTCGGTCGGCTGGTGGCAACGCATCGTTTGGCGGATCTACTCGGTCCGCCACACGCAGGCACCGGCGGTCGAGGCGTCGCCGAAGATCGACATCGTGCGTGGCGCCCTGGGTGAGTTCGTCGCTGACCTACCCGCGAATACGGCGGTCGGCCTGCGCGTCTTCGGTCAGCGGCGATGGCTGGGGTGCGAGGACTCCGAGCGCCTGATCGACCTGGGACCCCTCGACGTGCAGCGGTTTAGGCGCACCCTGAACCGGGTGCAACCGGGGCCGGAGGGACGTACTCCCTTGGCCTACGCGGTGCGGGAGAGTGCACGCGACTTCCTTGACCGGCCGCACGGGCGCAATACGTTGATCGTCTTCACCGACGGCGGTGACTGGTGTCCGGCGCCCCTGCCGGTGGGAGATCAACTGGCGCGGAGCGAGGGGATCAACCTCGCGATCACGGTGCTCGGGTTTGGCGGAACAATGGCTCATGAAGGGGAGCTGTCGCGCCTTACCGCGCCCACCGGTGGCCTGTATCTCACCGTGCGGGACGGCATATCGGTCGAGCTGGGGCTGAAGCGTGCCGTGCCGGTCACTCCGGCGCAGCAGGTCGCGGTCGCCCTGCACCTCCATCCCGAGTCGCAGCCGATCGTCGCTGCGGCGCTCCTCGCCATCGTGCTGCTCCTGGTCATGTGGTGGCTGGTCCGGTCGGAGAGGTAGAGAATTCGGGGGGCGGTCAGGCAGACCGCCAGTCGTCCCCGCTCCAGCGTTGCGGCTCCATAGTGCGCCGGGGGTGGCAGTCCATGTGGAGGCTCCATCCGTCCGCCTCGCATCCTCGGCTACCACTGTAGCCGCAACAAGTATGGAACCCCATCGCGTTCGACCACCAAGGGTAGGCTGCGCTGGTTGAATACCGACCCGAGTGCCTCGTCGAAGTCGGCCTTGCGGTTGAGTGGCATCTGGCCGACTTCGCGGATGAGGTCTCCGGTGCGGAGCCCTGCGCGTTCCGCCCAGCCACCCATCACGATGCGTTGCACCACCACGCCACCGATGCTGCCCCCAGGCCGTCGCCAATCGGCGACCATCATGCCGAACAGGGTACGGGAGACTCGATCGGCGAGCTCGGCGGTGTACTCGGCGAGACGCAGGGTACCTGTCTGTCGTTTGCGTCCCCGTACCAAGCGTACCTCGATGTCTTCCCCGGGAAGGCTTCCGGCGAGCACCGCGAACACGTCTCCCACGTCGTGCACCGCCACGCGCCCGAGCTGGAGGAGTTGATCACCCGGCACGATCCCGGCGCGGTCACACGGCGAGCCCGGCGCGACGTAGACCACGGTGACGCGGGTACGTCCATCTGCAAGAAGCCAGCCGGCCCAGGCCGGCGGGACCTGGTCGCCGGCGGTGAGGGCCTGGACCACGCGTTGCACCCGCTCCCGCGGGATGGCGAAGCCGATTCCCTCGCCGCGCGCGTAGATCGCCGTGTTGATGCCTACCAGCTCTCCAGCGAGGTTGAGCAGCGGTCCACCCGAATTGCCCGGGTTGATCGACGCGTCGGTCTGCAGGAAGCGGTGGTAGACCGCATCGTTGGTGCGGATCGATCGATCCAGCGCCGACACCACACCGACCGTGACGGTGTGCGAGAGGCCGAACGGGTTGCCGATGGCGATCACCGTCTCGCCGATCATCGCAGGGTCGCCGTCACTGAGATCGATCCACGGCAGCTTGCGTCCTGCCGCGATGCGCAGCACGGCGAGATCGGCGGTTGCATCGACGCCGAGCAGCTCTGCCGGATAGGTCGCCTCGTCCTCCTCTTCCACGCCGACGAAGACGCGGTGGGCTCCGGCCACCACGTGGGCGTTGGTCACGACCAGTCCCCCGGGATCGACCACGATCCCCGAGCCGAGGCTGGCGCGGCTCTCCACCCGTTGCCGGGGCTCGAAGAAGCTGCCGAAGAACTCCTCGAAGAAGGGATCGCGCCGCAGCGCAAGCTGTGTGGTGGAGATGTTCACCACCGCCTGTTTCACCTCCTCGACCACCCGTACCACCGCCGAGCGACGGGTGACCTTCTCGGTGACCGTGCCGGCGTGGCCCACCGTGGCGAGCACCAAGAGTGGCACGAGGGTAGTACGGACGAGGTGCCCGTGGACCTGCCGGCGATGGTCGATCGGCGACCGCGGCGGATTCAATGGAAGATCCGTTGCCAGTAGGTTTCGAAGTCGAAGTGAGTGCTTTGCTCCGGCGTGTGGCAAGGGAGACACGTGTGCTCGCCCGCATGGCCGTATTCCGGGCTGGGGTTTGCACTATGATTCGAGCCGACGCCGTGGCAGTTCTCGCACTGTACGCCGCCCCGCTCGGGGGTGGTGTCGCCGTCGACGAACCCCCCGATGAAGCCGTAGCCGAGGGTGT
>JASFUG010000008.1:0-25971 GCA_050050395.1 Nitrospirota bacterium | reverse complement strand
GCGGCGCCGCGGCGGCGCGTCTTGGTGCCGCCGTTCGCGGTACAAGGAATCCCCCGACACGCGAGCCGATAAGGTGATCCAAGGTCTGCGCGGGGCTGCCGATAAGGAACGAAGACGACCACCCAACCGGAAGGACGAGCGGCCAGCTGGGTTGGCTGCCAGCCGCCTTTCCGGCCACCTCTCATCGACAACGCGTACCGGCCCAGGAGCGACCGATGGCGAACGCCACCACCCTCGACAACCTCATCGCGGCCAGCTGCGACATCCCCTCCGCCCCCCCCGTCATCGGCCAGCTCATGCAGCTCATGGGCGACCCCACGGTGGATGCGGAGCGGATCGGTGAGGTGCTAAGCCACGACCCCACCCTGGTCGGGGAGTTGCTCCGGGTCGCCAACTCGCCGTTCTACGGGCGGCGGGGCAAGGTGAGCAATCTCGCGGCGGCGACCATGGTGCTGGGGTTCAACGCTCTGCGGAACCTGGTCGTGGCGCTCTCGACGCGCGAGATCTACGGCTCATTCGACGGTCTCCCCAGGGCGCTCTGGGAGCATGCCAACGCGGTGGCGGTGGTTGCGGCGGCGGTGGCGAAGCGGGTCGGTATGGTGCCGGTGGAGGACGCATTCGCCGCCGGCCTCCTCCACGACCTGGGGATGTTGCTGCTTCATCGTTCGGATGAAGATCGATATGCGGAATTGATGGCCGCCGCGCCGGATCTGGCGGCGCTGGAGGAAGCGGAGCGACAAACGTGGGGGTTCGACCACGGCGAGGTGGGGGCCGCGGTGGCGGTCCGCTGGGGCTTGCCCGAGCGCATCGTGATCGTGGTCGGGGCGGTCCACCGCCTGGAACGGGTGGTGGAGGACGACGGCGTCGTACAACGCCTGACCGCCTGCGTCTCCCTTGCCGACGGCCTATGCACGGAGGCAGGCAAGGCGCCCCTTCCGGGGATGGGATGGGACGCGGCCGCCTCCCTCGAGGTGCTCGGTGGGAAGGTGACGCTGGACGAGCTCCGCGGCATCGCCGCCGAGAACTTACGTGCCGGCCTGGACGTGCCGATCTGAGGTGAAACTTTGGTGCGTTTGTGTACTTTCCTTGCCACCCATCGCGATGCGCTCCTGGCGTATCACCGAGCTCGTGCCGCGGCGCGATTCATGTCGATGCGGTCGAGGGGCTGGCATTCCTGGTCGTGACGCTGATCGCGGTGGCCGCGCTGGTTGTGGGTCTTGCCAGCGCCCGGCGACAGATCGACGGGCAACGGGACGCGGCGGCAGCGACCCTTCGCCATATCGCCGGTCGGCTAAGTGAATCGGCTGCACCGCGCAGCACCGTCCGACCGGCCGCGACCCCGCTCGCGGAGGTTCCGCGTGTGCGCGCCGCGACTGGGGCCAATCCGGCTAGCTCTGGCGACCAGTCACCACCCGCATCACCTCGCAGCTCCCTCTCGTACTTAGGAGAATCGCCATGAGGACCCGTTCCAACCGGCTTCCTGCATCTCTCGGGGCACCCGCTGCTCGTGGCGGCTTTACCCTCATTGAAATCGTCATCGTCATCGCGGTGATCGCGATCCTCGCCGGCATTGCTACGCCGTCGATCGTCAAAAACATCCGCGACTCGCGGGTCGCGCGGGCCAAGAGCGATACCAAGGAGATCGCCGCGACGATCGCCTCGTTTTACAAAGACACCGGGCGCTGGCCTACCACCGACGGCACCAGCACCGTGACCTTTCTTCAGACTGACTTCAGCGTTACGCCCTCCGTGGGCACCGGAGTGACTGGTTGGAGCGGTACCGCCGATACCTTCGCCGATCAGCTTATCAACAACACACCGGCATACGGGACGACGGGTGAGTTCGCATGGCAGGGGCCCTACCAGACCGAGTTCGGCAACGATCCCTGGGGCAAGGCGTTCGTATGTAACGTCGGCAACCTCAGTGCCGGGAGTACCACCCCGGTCTACGTCCTCTCCGCCGGCCCCGACGGGGTTCTCCAGACCTCGGCAGGGGGTTTGCTGACCGGCGATGATGTCGGATTTCGGCTCCAGTAGACGGGAGTAGAGGTGGGCCGGCGACCGACGGCACCCGCGGTGCGCCCCGACAATCCCGTCGCGACCGGGCCGCCTTTGCCGCTTGGCGAGCGGCTTGTGGAGGCTGGCCACATCACACGGTCGCAACTCGACGTCGCATTGCGGGAGCAGCGACGCACTCACGACCTGGTCGGTAAGGTCCTCGTTGACCTCGGCTTCGTAACCGACGACACCATCGAGGCGGCCCTCGCGCAGGAGGCGGGGAGCGTGCGCCGTCGGTTGGAGTTTCTCGACCTCGACCCGGCGATAGTGCGGCTGGTGCCGGAAGAGATCGCACGGCGCCACAAGGTCTTGCCGTTGGCTCTGGACGATGGGGTGCTGCAGGTGGCCTTGGCCGACACTTTCGATGTGTTAGCGATCGATGCGGTGGAGCACGCCACGGGTCTGCCCGTCGACGTGGTGTCGGCCGCACGCCGGGAGATCGACGCCGTTCTCGATCGATACTTCCACCGTGAGGTCTCGCTGGAGGACATCACCGAAGAGGTCCTCGTCCACATCGCCCGTGACCAGGAGGCTGTGGAGCAGGGCGCCGTCACACCGTTGATCCGCCTGGTGGATCAATTGCTACACAGCGCGATCGAGACTCGTGCGACTGACATCCACATTGAGCCCGAGGAGCGAGTGCTGCGGGTGCGGTATCGCAACGATGGGATGTTGCACCAGGTGGCCGGGTTACCGGCCCAGATCAACCGTGGCGTCGTGGCGCGTTTAAAGATTCTTGCCGACCTGAACATCGCCGAGACCCGCTTGCCGCAGGATGGGCGCATCTCGATCTCGATTGCGGGACGCAACGTGGACCTGCGGGTCTCGACGATGCCGACGATCCACGGCGAGAACGTGGTGATCCGCATCCTCGATCAGTCGGGGTTGGTGCTGTCGATTGACCAGCTTGGCCTCAACCCGGACCACATGCGGGTGTTCGAAGAGCTGATCGCACGCCCGAATGGCATTCTCCTGGTAACTGGCCCGACCGGTTCGGGTAAGACCACCACCCTATACACGGCACTCAACGCGCTCAACTCGATGGAGCGCTCGCTAGCCACACTGGAAGACCCAGTGGAATACCGGCTCCCGATCGTCCGTCAGACCCAGGTCAAACCGGCGGTCGGGATGACGTTTGGTGCCGGGCTACGCGCCATCCTGCGCCAGGATCCAGACGTGATTCTCGTCGGAGAGATGCGCGATCAGGAGACCGCCGAGCTGGCGGTTCGGGCCGCGCTTACCGGCCACTCGGTGTTCTCCTCGCTCCATACCAACGACGCCGCGGGCGCCCTGCCACGCATCATCGACATGGGCATCGCCCCCTACCTTGTCGCGTCCTCGGTGAACGGCGTCATCGCCCAGCGGCTGGTACGGCTGATCTGCAACCGCTGCAAGGAGCCCTACGAGCTCTCCCGCGAGGAGCTGACACCCTTCGGTCTCGAGGACGCCGCCGGCTTCACATTCTATCGCGGAGCCGGGTGCGAGGCGTGCCACGGCAGCGGATATCGCGGCCGGGCGGCGATCTTCGAGCTGCTCGTGGTGGACGATGGTATCCGCGCTCTAGTGCATGAGCAGGCGAGCAGCAGCCAGATTCGCACGTCGGCGGAGGGCGCGGGGATGGTCGTGATGCGTCAGGACGGCATGCAGAAGGCACTGGTCGGATTGACCACCCTCGATGAGGTGTTCCGTGTCACGTGAAGCAGCTGGATTTTCGCGATCTGCCGCGAACGAGAGCCGTAACAACAACGTTGTCAGGCGGCCGAGCAGAAGTTTCGCCATCGAAGTCTGATCGTTCACCAAGTCCATGGCTCACTTTCAGTACCAGGCGACGTCCCTTGACGGCGATGCACGGCGAGGGGTGATGGAGGCTCTCGACGAGAGTGACCTCTACCGTCGCTTGCGGGAGGCAGACCTCTTCCTGTTGCACGCCCGGTCGTCCAAGCCCCAACGGCTCAACCGGACTATCCGCCTGTCGCGAAAGGAGCGGCTGGAGATCAGCCACCACCTCGCGACGGTGCTCGCCGCCGGCATCGGCATTCTCACGGCCCTAGAGGACCTGTTGGACCACGTGGCACCTCAACATCGCCAGATGGTCGTTACCCTTGTGGAACGGGTACGTGGCGGCGGTGACCTGTCTGCCGCCATGAGCCTATTCCCCGACGCCTTTCCCGAAACCTTCGTCCGGGTGGTGGAGGCCGGGGAGGCGACGGGCAGCCTCGCCGAGCGCCTCCAGGATCTGGTGGCGGACCTGGAATGGCAGATCGAGCTGCGGCGTCTCGTTCGCAAGGCGATCGCCTACCCTCTCACGGTCGTGGTGGCATTGGTCGGGCTGGTGGCCCTGGTCCTCACGGTAGCGGTGCCCAAGTTCGCCTCGGTATTCGAACAGGTCGGAGTGGAGCTGCCACTTGCTACCCGGATGGTCATGGCAAGCAGTCGCTTCATCATCGGCCACGCGGCCGTCCTCGGCGGAGGCATCTCGGCGCTGGTCGTCATGTTCTGGATGCTGCGTCACTTCGCCCACGGAAGGTACCTGCTCGACCGCCTCCTCCTGTCGTTGCCGGTCCTCGGTGCGCTGCGTGCCAAGTTGGCGGTGGCAATGGCGGCCCATCTCCTTGGCCTCTTGTATCGCGCCGGCGTTGGCCTGCTGAAGGCACTTCAGATCACTTCGGGAGTGGTTTCCTCGCCGGTCTATCAATCGGCATTGCTCCATGCCGGCGAGCGTGTGCGGGATGGCGCTACCCTGTCGGAAGCCCTGGGAGAGAGCGGGTGTTTCCCATCGTTGTTCCTGCGGATGGTGCAGGTAGGCGAAAGCACCGGTGACCTCGATGCCACGTTGTCGCGAGTCAACCGTTACTTCCGTGCCGAGGTGCCACGGGCGGTCGAGATGACCCTCGCCGTGCTGCAGCCGACCTTGCTGGCGATCCTCGGTGCCGTGGTCGGAAGCGTGGCCCTGTCGGTCTTCTTGCCGATGTACCGGATGATGGACGTGATCCAGTGAGCGGTGTCCTGCGATCCATCGAGCGACGCGTATGGCCCCAGCGAAGCGCGCACCGTCTGGCGGTCGTGGTGCGGGGCGGCCGTGGTCTGGTTGTGGAGCTTACCGCTGATGCCAGCGGCCCGCGACCCGTGCAGGCGGCCCCTTTCCTGTTCGACAGGGGCGACTGGGGATCGCTCGGCGCGGCCCTAGATGACGTGGTGCGCGACCGTGGCTGGCGGTCGCGGCGGGTCTCGTTAGCCATCGGTGGCGATGTTGTGCGGCACAAGATGGTAGAGATGCCGTGGGTGCCCAGGCGTCAGATGGACCGACTATTGAGCCACGAGGCGGCGTTGTTGGCAGGCGATACGGAGGATGCCGCACCGATCACCGGTTACACGTGGGGCCGTCACTGTTATCCGTCCTCCGGTGGCGCTCAACACGTCCTGCTCGCGCTTGTGGAGCGCCAACTGGTCGACGCTGTCTCCACCGCCGTGGGCGATGCGGGTCTCGTGCTGGAGCGCGCCACCACCATCGAAATCGCGGGGCTACAACGCCTTCTCGTCCATGATGCGCTGCCCGATGGCCTGGTGGCGCATGTGGCCGTGGACGAGGAGGAGACGTCGTTCACCGCCTTCGACAACGGGCGTCTGGTCTTCAACCGTGTCCTCTTGCGAGGCTTCCGATCCATGAGTCTACCGAGCGGCGAGGTGGCGTCGCCAGACAGGTCGACCCTGGAGAGATTAGCGCAGGAGCTGCAGCGCAGTGCCCTGTACGTGAAGCGGGAAACGCGTCGGCCGGTCGAGCTGATGATCATTGGCGGCATCCCGCGGGCAGGTCAGGCGGCGCGAGAGACCCTCGCGGCCTGCCTGCACATTCCCATTGCTTGGGAGAGCCTGCCTCCGGAAGGGTTGCAGGCGGACGGTACGGCGGAGACGCTCTATCTGGCGGCGATCGGAGCCACCGTGCCGCGTAGCTTCGCCGTCAACGTCGATCTTTTGCCGAGCCACTCGTTCGATGAGCGTCACCCCTGGGTTGGCTGGGGCGCGGTTGCGGCAGGGTTGGTGATCTGGGCCGCCGCCGGGGCATGGGGCGGGGTGGAGATCGCGGCGTTACGCAGTGAGATAGCGGCAAGGGCCACGCAGGTTGATCACCTGGAGGAGAGCTGCAGGCCGACGTCGCAGTCGATCGATACGGCGTATCGCGACCTGTGCGACCGACGTGCGGAGATCGAGCGCTATCTGCAAGCCGCCGCGCGTTGCCACGATTCCTTGAGTCCCGGCGCGGTGATGGCGATCGTCAGCGACGGGTTGCCAGCCGACGCGGTGTTCCTTGACTGCCTGCTGGAGCGGGTCGGACGGGCGTGGCGATGTGCTCTGAGTGGCGCCGTGATAGCTGACAGCCGTACCGCCGCTGATGCGACCTACCGGAGACTTCTTGCCCATCTCGTCGATTCGCCCTACGTCACCGTGGGAGTGAAGGGCTGGGAGCGTGTACCACCCAGCACAGGGCGAACGGGTCGCCTGGAGCTGGTGAGGGATGGAAATAACCGCTCCGTCTATCCCTTCGAGCTGACTTGCCGTTTGGCACTTCCCGGGGAAGGTTGGTGACCGACCATCACGGATCTGTGTGGCGCCGGTTTTGGCTGCGGAGGGTCGTGGCGGTCGCGCTGCCGTGTCTTGTCGCCGGGACGTTCTACGGACTCGCCGTCCGGCCGCTCCTAGACGACGGCGACGAGGCGAGGGAGAGGTGGTACGTTGCCATTACCGCGTTGGACGCCACGGTCCAACGCAGTCGCGCGATCACGGACGGCAGCCTGGGTAACGCGATGGTCTGCAGCCGTTGGATCGAGCAACGGGTGCCGACGGCCGCAGCTCCGGCGGCGTTTCTGGAAAGGTTGCAGGAGCTCGGGGCCGAGTTGGGGATCGCGCTCTTCGAATACGACTACGGGACGTCGCAGGGGATCGGAGACACCGGTTACCGGGCCGATCCAATCGAAGTACGTGTCGTCGCCCCATATGCGGCCGTAGGTGCTCTGTGGGAACGCATCGAGCGCATGGATCGGGCCATCGCGTGGCGGACGCTGCGCACCCGTCGCTATGGGGATCGTGTCGCTGCGACCTTCACCGTCGAGCTCTTTTCCCGCAGCGCGCCGGGCGTGGAGGGGGACGAGCCGGCTGGGGGAACGCAATGACCCGTATCCCACGCATTGTGGGCATCGCTGCGCTGGTGGTACTCGCCATCGTCGCGGTGGTGCGTAACGTCATCTTCTTCGGTGGCTACGGTGATGACCGCGCACGGCACACGGTCGTGAGCCATGGCTCCCCGATCAAGATGGTCACGTCAACGACGACCAGTGGGATCCCGGCGACCGGCAACGCCGATGACTCCGCTGCGGCTGTGCCACCGGAGCAACGGCTCATGGCGCTGCTCCGCAAGTCACCCCTGGTAAAAGCCGTTCCGGCCGTGACGCGGGATCCCTTCCACCTGCCGCCATCCCCACCAGCGAGGCCAGTTGATTCGATCACGGCCCGATCTATATCGAAAGAGCCCGAGCTGCGCGTTCTCCTGACTTCGGACCGGCGTCAGGTTGCCATGATTGACGAGCACATCGTGGTGCCGGGTGATCGGCTCGGTGACCGAAAAGTTGCCGAGATCACCGTGGACGGCCTGTGTTTGGTTGGCCAGGACGGCGAGACAGACGTTGAGTTGCCATCCTTGCCAGCCGATCTAGGAGACGATGACCTACCTTGAAGCCATACGGCTGACATTTGTCTCCCTCGCCGCCGGTGTGGCGCTCGCCGCGTGCGCCCACAGCCCGCCGGCACCGGCTGCCGCCTCGGCGCGTCCGACATCGGCGCCGCCCCACATCGAGCCGCAGGAGCTGCAGGTGATCGACGTCGTCGAGGTCGAGCCGCAGCCCGGGCCCGAGCGGTTCACCTTGACCGTGAGCGACGCGGACATCGCCGACGTGTTGATGGTGCTGGCGAAGGATGCCTCGTTCTCGGTTACCCTGGCACCCGGGGTGAGCGGCCAGGTGACCGCCGATCTCAAGGCAGTGACGCTCACCGAGGCCCTGGACGCCTTGCTCGAGCCGCTGGGATACGCGTACAGCATCGATGGGGAGAGGGTGCACGTCTTCGCACCCGGGGCGGTGACCCGCACCTTCTATCTCGACTACCTGAACGCCAGGCGCGGCGGTAACACGACCCTGACGATCAGTGCAGGGGCGGGCGAAGGTGCGGGCGTGGGTGGGCGGGCAAGCTCTACCATCAGTCGCAGCGTCGATGTCGACCTCTGGGACGAGGTGGCTGCCGGCTTGCAGATGGTGATCACCATGGGCGGCAACGGCACGCCCGCACAGGTGGTGATCAATCGCCAGGCCGGTACCATCCTGGTCACGGCAGACGGCGCGTTGATGCGACGGGTCGAGGCCTACGTGGATGAGATCCGGCGAGCGATCGGCCGGCAGGTGATGATCGAGGCGAAGATCGTCGAGGTGCAGCTTTCCGACGGCTTCAAGATGGGCGTCGACTGGGCGGCGATACCGGGCCTTGCTGGGGGGCTTACCGGTAACCTTACGGGGGGGATCGCCGACAGCCTCAGTCTGCGTCCCAGCCTCGGGCAGGACCTCGGCGGCAGCAACACGGCGTTGCGGTTTGGCGCCACTTCCCACGACCTCACCTTCCTGCTCGATGCCATCGCCACCCAGGGGCAGGTGCGGGTCCTGTCGAGCCCGCGCATCGCCGCACTCAACAATCAGCCCGCGGTGATCAAGGTGGCACAGGAACAGACCTTCTTCTCCACCGAGCGCCAGACAAACATCGAAGGCGGTGTCACGCAGGACAACTTCTCCGTCGACAAGGAGAAGTTCACCATCGGCATCGTGCTCGACATCCTGCCGCGGATCGCCAGCGACGGCACGGTGGTGATGAATGTGCATCCGAGCATCACCGAGTTCGTTTCGGAGAAGGTCTTCCCGCCCGATGCCACCGGTGACGAGGTACTGGCCAATTCGCCGATCCTGGATGTGCGTGAGATGGATACCGTGGTGCGTGTCCGCGATGGCGAGACCCTGGTGATCGCCGGTCTGATGCGCGAAGAGGATCACGAGCAGCTTCGTGCTGTACCGGTGTTGGGGGCGATCCCGTTTCTCGGGACCATGTTTCGCAACACTGACCAGCTGCGCCGCACCTCGGAGCTGGTGATCTTCCTGACCCCGCATGTGGTCGACGAGGCCGCCGACATAGCGATGGCCTCGCCACTCATCGACCGCCATCCGACCTACCATCTCGGCGGCAAGGCGACCCGCCTCGGCGTGGATGCGGAGACCGAGCTGCAGGGATGGCGATGACGCCGTCGTCTGCCGCCGGGCACGGATGGATGATGCGGCAGCGGTGCTCTACGCTGTTGACCGTGGCCCTGGTGGGCTGGTGCGGATGGGCCGGCCCGGTCGCCGCCGGTGTGACCGGTGACCTGGACTCGCTTGTCGAGGCCCTACAGGCCGGCAAGCGTTCCGGCTACGAGGCCTTTTCCCCATTACCGGCCCCCGCCGACGGACGGCGGTCGCAGGTGGGACGCGAAGCCGTCGCAGACTCCGCAGGCGCCGCAACAATGCAGCATGACATCGCCGACGCGGAGCCGAGACCCGTGGCGAGCGCCTCGGGGACCGTTCATGTGCGGGTCCTCAGGGATGCTGAGGTGAGCCGCAGCGAGGCCGTGGCGCTGGACCTCATCCGCCGTGGCACCGAGGCCCTGCACGCCGGCGCCAGCGAGCGCGCCGTACGTCTGTTGCGCGAGGGCGTGAAGCTCGCCCCAGGCCACGTCCCCGGCCATACCAACCTCGGCGCGGCCCTGTTGCACGATGGCCGACCGGCGGAGGCGGTATCGAGCCTGGAGACGGCGGTGGCCCTCGCGCCCCACCAGGCGGCGGGGTGGAACAATCTCGCCGTGGCCGAATGGCGCCGCGGATCGATCGACGCGGCGCGCACCCATTTTCTCCGTGCCGCGGCGCTGGACCCGAGCGCGGCGTCGGCGCTCGTGAACCTAGCGCTGCTGGAATCTCGGCAGGGCGATCGGGAGCGCGCGATGCTGACGCTGAGGCACGCCCTGACACGACCTGACGTGCCACCCCAGGCGCATCTGCAGCTGGCCTTCGCCCTGGAGAGAGCCGGGCGCCCGGCGGAAGCGGCCTCTCATCTCGAACTGTATCTCGCGACGGCACAGGTCCCCGAGCCAGGTCTCGGGTCGCGGCTCCACGAGCACCTGCGGATGCTGCGCACCACCCCGTCCGACCCCATCGTCGAGGGCGTCCACCGCAGCCACGGTTTTGCGAGCGACGACTGACGGCATCGCAACCGTCCTTTCCCCGCCTCGCCCTTCGCGCCCGGTATTCTCCGCGGCGTCTGCCGGGCACGCCTGCGCCCACTCGGCCGGGAGAGCTCCGCTCCTGGCCCGGTTACGCGAGCTGCATCTCCTCCCGGGCCTTCTCCAGCACGTGGTCGAGCTCGCCCTTCAGGCGTTCGACCTCGGCCTCGAGTCCCTCGATGTCATGGCACTCCGGGCAGATCAGGTTGAACCCCTGGGCATCCACGTGCACTGGGTTCACGTAAATGCTCGCCGTGGGATTACCCCACCCGGCGCCTTCGTGACGTTTGGAGATGAGTAGGTGGAGATTGTGGGTCATGGCCATCCTCTCTCGGTTGTCCTGCCAAAAGTATAGCCGGAGAGGGGAGCCACCCTCGGGCGCCGATGGCGGCCTGGCGATACGGACCTCTCTCAGCGCGAGGCGTAGGCTTTGTGTCGGTCGGTGCCCCGAGAATAATCGCCTGGTCGCCGGCGGCTCTCAGTGCCCGGCAGACAATCCGGCGACCAGTTGCGGCAGATGCGCGGAGAGCTCCGATCGGGCGACCACCTTGTCTGCGCCGAGCGCAAGGGCACGGCGTATCCCTTCGACGTTTCCGTGGTTCGTGTACGCGAGGACCCGTAGTCGTACTGCAGTGTCACCCTTCAGCTGCTCGATGACCTGCATGGCATCGAGTCGCTTGTGGTCGAGATCGATGACCAGGCAGGCCGGCGCATCGTCGGTGATCTCACGGTCGATATCCGCCGCACTGCCTGCCTTTACTACGGTGTAACCGTGCGCCTTCAGCGTCGCCTCTACCTTGGCGGCGAAAAAAAAGTCGGAGATGGCGGTAAGTACGGTGGGGCTAGGCATCGGAAGGGACATGCAGGTTTTGCAGGTGAGACGCTAGGCACGGCGGTCAATCAACGCAAGGGGCACTGCGGGAGGGATGCCGGTCGTGGCGGCAGTTCCTGCCGACGGGCCGTGCGTGGCACCGCGCGAGCGACGGTGCCATGCCGGCCGCGTATCATCTCTGGCGATCCAGGACTTGCCGGATCGCTTCTGTCATCTGCTGGATCCGGTACGGCTTTCTAAGGAAACCGACTGGGCCGCGAGTGGTATCCGGTAGCACGGAGATGCCGCGAGTGCCGGAGAACAGAAATCGTACCGAGGGAAGGATTCGGCAAATCTCCCTGCACAAGTGGTCACCATCGATAATCGGTGACGAGAGGTCGAGCAGGACGAGGTCAATGGCGTCGTGGTGTGCGCGGAACAGCCGCAAAGCTTCGCCCGCACTGCATGTAGCCAGCGAGTTGTATCCAGCCTGGCCGAGTATCTTCTGGACCGTCTTACATACCACCTCATCCTCGTCCACGATGAGGATGGTCTCGCTGCCGCCGACCATGCGTGAAGGGATGGACGGGGCGGGGGGGCCGTGTGGTTTGGCGTGCCCAGGATTTGTTACCGGGAAGAGCAGGGTGAACGTCGTTCCTTCTTCCTCTTGGGTGAAGACGTCGACTGTACCGCCGTGGTTCTCCACCACGGACCGCACCATGGCGAGACCTAGACCGGTGCCGGCTTCGAATGGCTTGGTCGTGAAGAAGGGATCGAAGATTCTCCCGACGACCTCCTCGGGGATGCCCACGCCGTTGTCGGTGATCGCGATCTCGATGTAGCGCCCGGGCTCCAGCTCTTCCGCATTGTCGTCGGGAAGAAACAATGGGCGTGTTGCGAACCCGAGCTTTCCGCCCTCAGGCATCGCCTCGCCCGCGTTGAGGGCAAGGCTCAGCATCACCTGGTGCAGCTGGCCCGCATCGCCTTCGATCCTGGGCAGCGCGTTGTCGAGATGTGTGTCGACCTGAATGTTTGGTCCAAGTAGCCGCGGGAGCTGGGTGGTGACCTCACGGATGATCTGGTTGAAGTCGATAGCCTTGCGGCGCGGCTCCCGATTTTCGGAGGCAGAACCGAGCAGCACTCCGGTGACCTCCGAGGCGGTGGGTTCGCTCTTACCATGTGGGTCATGGCCGCGTGCCGTTTCCGTCGTGCGCATCGGGTTGAGTAGCAGCGCACCGCGTTGCACCACCATATTAACCTGCTGGTGCCCGTCCGTGAGCGCCGCCGCGGCTAGTCGCGCGAGCTCCGCTGCGTGACGGAAAGCGGCTGCCTGCTGCCGTGCCCCGGTCAGCTCCGCGAGGAGCGGTGGCAAGAGGGCCATTCGCACCCACGTGATGAACAGGCTGCCGAGCCAGAAGGCGCACGCCAGGAGAAGTGCCGCCAGGAGCCAGCCCGAGGAAAGAGGGGCCCCCAGCTGCCGGCAGACGATTGGCGTGGCGACGAGGAGCACTGCCAAGATACAGGATCCAATGGACGCGCCTCGGGTGAACAGGCGCGCCACGGAAACGGGAAGTTGCTCGTCTGAGAAGCGGCCGTCCATGTCGGGTTGCTGGTTGGATGTGTGCACGGGTGCTCGACGCGGCACGGGGGAGCCTGTCGTGACGGGATCGTCGGTCTGCCGATTCGCTTTCGAGCGCCCTGCCAACGGCACGGGGAAGGAATGGACGGAACAGGCGTCACCCCGCCACCACGGGAGTGGCTGCTAATCGGATTGGGCCTTGCGCAACTCGTCGTTTTCCCGCTTGGTGGCTTCAAGATCGAACAGCAGATACTTAATGCCCAGCTGTAGGTTGCCGAGCTGCCCGAGGGCCTGCGCCGTGGCCTTGCGCATCTGTCTGTGCAGGCGCTCGGTGGCATCCGCGAGCTGCTCCAGCTCCGCGCGCTTTTCTTCCGGCAGGCACTGGATCTCCTTCCGTAACAGGGACAATTTGTCCTCGAACTCACTTGGCCTGTTGTCGTTCTCCGGGTTATGGGGCTCCATGGCGCGCTCCTAAAGCGGGGTCGGTGGGCTGCTTCGTCGAAGTGGATGGGATCGCGGCGCCCGAGAGCAGCGCTGCAGCGGGCATCCTCTCTGGGGATCTCCCTCTCAATTCGTGTGCCACCTGCCCCGGATTGCCTTGATATGCGTAACCAATTGAAAATCCGAAATGTGGCCCCTCCTGCTGCATTTTCGCCTGACCCAGTTTGAGACACGGACAGGCGACTCGGGTTCTCAATTTGAAACGGTTGTAATGCCAGTGGTTGTAGGCAGAACTTCATGTTGACTCTAATTGGATTCACGCCATGCTTTTCATTCCCGCGATCGACCTCAAGGAAGGCCGCTGCGTGCGCCTGTTACAGGGCCGGATGGACCAGGCCACCGTCTTCTCCGACGAGCCGGCGGCGCAGGCCGTCACCTGGATGGAGGCGGGTGCACCCTACCTCCACTTGGTTGATCTCGACGGTGCGGTCGAAGGCGCCCCACGGAACTTGGAGGCGGTGCGAGAGATCCTCGCCGCGGTCTCAATTCCAGTGGAACTGGGGGGCGGCATCCGTGACCTTGACCGGATCGAGACCCTCTTGGCGCTTGGTCTCGATCGCGTGATTCTCGGGACCGCCGCCGCGCGAGAGCCGGATTTGGTGCGTGCGGCGTGTGGCGCCTTCCCGGGCCGTATAGCCGTCGGCATCGACGCCCAGGACGGACGGGTTGCGGTGCGTGGCTGGGTGGAGGTGACCGATATCGACGCCGTGGAACTGGCCAAACGACTCGAAGACGCGGGGGTGAGTGCATTTATCTATACCGACATCAGTCGTGACGGGATGATGCAGGGGCACAACGTCGCGGCTACCGAGGAGTTCGCGGCGGCGATTGGTGTCGGCGTTATCGCGTCGGGCGGGATCGCGTCGATCGATGATGTGCGCGCGATTCTCCCGCTAGCGAAGGTGGGGGTCGTGGGGATGATCTCGGGTCGTGCGTTGTATGACGGTGCCCTTGACGTGCGTACGGCGGTCGACGTGTGCCGAGCCGCATCGGGGGTGTAGAAATCGTCCGGACCGGTGTAGAAGGAGGAGTGGCGGGTGAGCCGATGACTGTGGTTGCCTATCACCCACCTCCACGAGTCCGGCGGGAAGAGGCCATGCTCAACAAGCGGATCATTCCGTGTCTCGACGTGACCAACGGACGCGTCGTCAAGGGAGTGAATTTTGTCGATCTGCGGGACGCTGGGGATCCAGTCGAGGTAGCAGAGCGCTACGATGCCGAGGGGGCGGACGAGCTCACCTTCCTCGATATCACGGCGACTCACGAAGGCCGGGACACGATCCTGGAGATCATCGAGGCGACCGCGGAGCGGGTCTTCATGCCCCTCACCGTAGGCGGCGGGGTGCGTAATCTGGACGACATCCGTGCACTCTTGCAGGCGGGCGCGGATAAGGTGTCGATCAACTCGGCGGCGGTGCGTCATCCCGATTTCATTCGTGTGGCGGCGGAACGGTTCGGGTCGCAGTGCGTCGTCGTCGCTATCGACGCGAAACGAGTGAACGACGTTCCTCCCCGCTGGGAGATCTTTACCCACGGTGGCCGGCGGCCTACCGGCATCGATGCACTGGAGTGGGCGGAACGCATGGAGGCACTAGGCGCCGGTGAGTTCCTGGTCACGAGCATGGACCGCGACGGGACCAAGATCGGTTACGACAACGAGCTCAATCGCGCGATCTCCAGCCGGGCTCGCGTACCCTTGATTGCGTCTGGCGGCGCCGGGAATCTGCAGCACCTCTATGACGGCTTTGTGGAGGGCGGGGCCGACGCTGTGCTCGCGGCATCGATCTTCCACTACCAGCAGCACACTATCGGGGAGGCCAAGGCGTATCTGGCGCGACGCGGTGTCGCGGTTCGCCTCGTGGAGGAAACATGAGCTGGCTTGACGCGGTGAAATTCAACGATCAGGGACTGGTTCCGGCGATCGTGCAGGACGTGCACAACGGCGAGGTCCTGATGCTTGCCTACTGTAATCGTGAGGCGGCGGAGCTCACCGCCCAGACCGGTTTCACCCACTTCTACTCCAGGTCGAGGCAGAAGCTATGGAAGAAAGGCGAGTCCTCCGGCCATCTTCAGACGGTGCGAGAGATTCGCTACGACTGTGACGCAGACACTCTGCTCCTTCGGGTCGAGCAGGAAGTGGCTGCCTGTCACACTGGCCGCAGGAGCTGCTTTTTCAACCGGGTCACGGATGGGCATGTGGAGATCGACGGTGAACAGCTCTTCGACCCGGCGCAAGTGTACGGGGGCGGCCCCACGCCGGCGGCGGTGCTGGACGCCTTGGGCCGGGTCATTGCGGATCGCCGTAGCGCGAACCCGGCGTCATCCTACGTTGCAAGTCTTATGGCCGGCGGCGCCGACAGAATCGGCGCCAAGCTCCGCGAAGAAGCCGAAGAACTGGCGGGAGTGATCGGAGAAGGCGCGGAGAGCGCCGTTGTGCACGAGGCTGCGGACCTGCTGTTTCATGCGCTGGTTGCGCTGGGCAGTCGCGGACTTGATCTGCAACCAGTGCTGGTTGAGCTCAGCGAGAGATTCGGAACGTCCGGCCACGAGGAAAAGTCAGCCCGTGCCGATGGAAAATAGCGGACAGTCGCGTGCCGCCGTCTTGGGTCGCAGATGTGACAGTCGAGATTCACCGCCGCACGCCGAAAAGGGGAGGGAAGCCGTGGTCCCGCTGGGGCACGGCGCCATCTGATGTCAATCGACCGGGAAAGTCCGATGGGCGGCAGCCTGACTGGCAAGCGTATTCTGGTCGTCGACGACAACCAGGGTAACGCAGCGCTGCTGGCGACCTACCTACGCAACGCGGGACACGACGTGTCCCTCGCATATGACGGTTCTGCGGCTCTTGACGCCCTGCGTGAGAGCCCTCCGGACTTGATGATCCTCGATGCACGTATGCCCGGGATGAATGGCTACGAGGTTCTCGAGGCGATCAATGCCGAGCCCGCCATCGGTTGCCGGCCGGTCCTGATGCTGACCGCGCTTAATCAGCCCCACAACCGGCAACGTGCGGTGGAGCTTGGGGTCGACGACTTTCTCAGCAAACCGGTGGCCAAGCTCGACTTCCTCCACCGAGTGGAGGCGTTGCTAGAGGTCGCGGAACTTCCAGTGGGTCTACAGCGCACCCTCGCATATTGTGAAGCGTTGGACCGGCTCCGGGCCTAGTTGGAGGTTTGGGGCCACTCCGATCGGGTGAGCGCCGTGGCGTTCCGCACTGGCGGTTGGCTTCCCCGTCGGACCGTAAGTGTGGTCTACCGGCCCGGCCTGCAGTGTGCCCGGGACCACTTCGCACCTCCCCGCTTTCGCGAGCGCCGTTCGTGTGCGAGCAGCCTGCCTACAATGTCACGTCACCGAACAGGCTTGCGAGCATCGGCCCCGCGTCATCCATCGCCTCCTCGACCGCCACGAAGCTTGCCTCGTCCGGCATGAGATCACGGTAGGTACGGAGATCGCCCTCCTGGGTTGCGGCCGTGGAGAGCATGAGACGCCGCTCCGAGCAATGGTCCGCAATCTGCACGACCAGCGGCAGAATGTCCGGAGTGGGCGGTGGGGGCGCGGCGCTGCGGGGGTCTCCGGTCCACGGGGCGGCTTGGCTGCGACGTGGTTCCTGATGGTGCCCGGCGATGACGGACTTCTGCTCGTCGGACAGGCGCCACTGTGCGGCGAGCGATCGGCCCAGCACGGTGTGATCGACCCCGTAGCGTTCCCTCTCTAATTGGCAGAGCGGGCGGTTTGCGGGGAGAAGGGGTGGCTGCCCATCGAGGTTCTCGGCCGCGCCCTCCATCAACAACATGCCGATGTCATGCAGCAGCCCGGCGGTGAAGGCGTCGCCCTCCCGCTCGGGCTCATGGCGTTTCATTAGGAACGCGGCGCCGAACGCGGTCTCCAGGCCATGGAGGCAGAAGGTAATGCCTTTGACGCCATACACCGCCATTTCCTCTCGGGCGGCCTTGGTGAAGAAGGCCTGGGCCAGGGCAAGGGCGCGAATCCGGCTCAGGCCAAGGAGGGGGACGGCGCGACCGATGTCCGACACCGGGGACGGCAGCGCAAAGATGGCGGAGTTGACCCACTGCAGTACCTGAGCGGCGAGCGCCGGCTCGCTGCCCAGAATGCTGGCGATCTGTCTTGATGGCACGTCGAGCCGGGGATCGGAGGTAAGGTCAAGGAGGCGGCGTGCGGCAGCGGAAGGGGTCACCAGATGGGCCTGGCGTTCCACGATGCGATCGATCTGGGCGGGGGAGAGGAGGGTTGCAGGCATGGATCTCTCTTCCAGTAGAAAATGATTTGCTTGTCTGTTCGGCCTCTTGTCGGTCGAGCTAAATCCATACCGGCAAGAATGGGGCGACGCGGGGATCTTTCGAGAACACGCCCGGTGGTTGCGCAGGTCCATTTCTCATATCGGTAGCCGCCGACAATCGGCCAACGGGCGGGCGACGGTTCTTCGCGCGCCGTGCCACGCAGGTGCTTGACTGCAGCGGAGGCGATTCGTCGCGACGTCGACACCCGACCATCGAGCGTCGATCGGGCCGTGGATGGTGGTAAGCGGGGTTACCTCGATCGTCCCGATGGCTTAGGTACGAAGTGCGGTCTGACCCTGGAAATCTCCCTTCCCTGGGACCGAAGGCGTCACGGTTTACGAAGAAGTGCCATCGACAGACGGACATTTGGCCTGGGTGGGCCAGTCAGCCGGACCTAGTGATGGGTGAGGCAGCCCGTTAGCACGGCGGACCGGGGTTTCGGACGTCTCCAGCCGGGGGAAGCGCGTCCAACTGGCGTCGGTAGCCGGTGCCGGACTCTGACGTCGCAGATGAAGCCGGCACTTCTCTCGGATCACCGCGGCGACGTGGTGTCCAGCCGTGGTGTGGACGGATCTCACGCGGAGAATTTGACGCGTAGCCGGTAAGGGCGACAGGAAATCGACCCCTGCGTCGCTTCGTCGCGAGCACTTGTTGCCGCGGACGGTGGGCAAGAGTTGCCGGGAGAGGGTCGCGATGGGTGGCTAAGTCTCTGTCGTATCGAAGGGAAACTCATTGGCGGGCGGGAGAATCGCGGTCACGCGAGGCACCGCCCTCCGTGTGGCACGGGGCTTGCTCCTGATCGATGACAGACGCTGTGCTGGCGTGCGCCGGCTGCCTCAGAATCCTTAGTCATGAACGCCATTTATCTCGGACTCACCGGTGCCACTGCCAGGGAACGGCAGGTGGAGGTCGTGGCCAATAACCTGGCAAATGTTTCCACCAGCGGCTTCAAAGGAGATCGGCTTCGGTTTGAGTCGGTCCTTCTCGCGCAGCAAGGATCTGCGGGCGTGAAGGTCGCGGCTACCGTGCCGGATCTCGCCGACGGATCGATGATCGCCACCGGTCGAGCGCTCGACGTCGCCCTCCAGGGAAGCGGCCTGATGGCGGTGCGCGGTGCGGAGGGAGAGAGGTTCGTACGCGGCGGGTCGTTGATGATCGACGGCGACGGCAAACTCGCCCTCACCACCGGCGAAGTGGCCATCGCAGAGACGGGCAGGACTCTCCAAGTGGGACGGGGCAACGAGGAGCGGGTGGCATTCAGCGGCGAAGGTGAAGTGCTGGTCGACGGAGTGCCCATCGGTCGCCTACGTCTACGTACCTTCACCCAGCCCGAGGCCTTGGTGCGGGAGGGTGCCGGGCGGTTTCGTGCACCACCCGAAGCTGGCGCGCAGAAAGGCGCCGTGCATGTGCACGGCGGCACCCTCGAGCGCGCCAACACCGACGTCACGCGGGGTCTCGTGGAGATGATCCGCCTGCAACGCGCCTATGAGGTGCAGGTCGAGGCGATACATCAGCGAGATGAGATCACCCGATCCACGATCAACGAAGTGGGACAGATCGGTCGCTAAGCGAGTCGCTAAACGAAAGGAAGGCGCCACCATGATCCGTGCATTGTTTACCGCTGCCACCGGCATGGAGGCACAGCAGCTCAACATCGATACCATCGCCCACAACCTGGCGAACGCCAATACCACGGGGTTCAAGCGTGGGCGTGCCGATTTTCAGGACCTTCTCTACCAGACGGTCACTGCGCCGGGGACCGCCTCCTCGGCCTCGACGGAGGTGCCGGCGGGTCTGCAGGTCGGGCTTGGCGTGAAGCCGGCGGCGGTGGGCAAGATTTTCGCGCAGGGAGACTTTCGGAATACCGGCGGCGACCTCGACGTGGCCATCGAGGGGGATGGATTCTTTCAGGTAGTCCAGCCGAACGGGGAGATTGCCTATACGCGCGCCGGTGCCCTGAAGCGTGACAGTATAGGCCAGCTAGTCACCAGCAATGGCTATCCCCTGGAGCCCGCGATCACGCTGCCGGATGAAACGACGTCGGTGACGATCGCGTCCGACGGTACGGTCTCGGTCCTCGAGGGCGGTTCGACCGCCACCACCATCGTCGGGACGATCGAGCTGGCGGTGTTCCCGAATCCCCAAGGCCTGAACGCGATCGGTCGCAACCTGTTCATCGAAAGCGACAGCTCCGGTGATGCCATCATCGGCGTACCCGGCGAATCGGGTATCGGCACCCTTAGCCAGGGATTTCTTGAGATTTCCAACGTCTCGATTGCCGAGGAGCTGGTGAACATGATCATGAGCCAGCGCGCCTTCGAGGTGAATTCCAAGTCGATCCAGGCGGCGAATGAGATGCTCCAGACCACCAACAATCTGATCCGGTAGCCGACTATGCCCAGCACCTCTCGTAGTACGTTTGGGCCCCCCTGGGGCGTGGTAGTGGTGCTGCTCCTTGCCCTTCTCACCACACTCGGCGTGTCGCGGACAGCGGTCGGGGCCGATGGTGTGCGAAGCCTCGGCGAAGCGGAGGTGCGTCAGCGCGTGGAGCGCTACGTGGACGAACAACTCGCCGGCTCGGGGGACCGCTGGGAGATCGGCGCAATCCGCATCAGCGGTGATCCACAGGTGCCGGTGGGTGCGCTGACGTTTTCGGTGTCCCACGGGCGTGGCGTGGAGCTCGCCGGCCCTACGGTCTTGCATCTGCTGGTGGCGGGCTCGGGTGGCTACCAGCGCCGCCTACGGGTGACGACGGCGATCGAGCGCGAGACGCGGGTATGGGTGGCGAAACGCGACCTGGAGCGCGGCGCCGTGCTCAGCAAAGCGGACGTGGCCGGGGAGTACCGTTCCGTGCGTCGCCTTCCCAATGACGCGACCCGCGAGCTGGACGCGGTGCTCGCCAAGCAGCTCACGCGGTCGGTGGCGGCGGGTGCCGTTGTGCGTACCAGCATGCTTGATGACGTTCCGGTCGTCAGTCGCGGTGCCCAGGTCTCCCTGGTCGCGAAACGTGGTGCCCTGCGCATCGCGACCCCCGGAATTGTCCGGGAAGACGCTGGCGCCGGGGAAATGGTGTCGGTCGTCAATCCGGCATCCGGGAAGGTTGTGAACGGCCGGGTGGTGGATGCCAGGACCGTGGAGGTGATCTTTTGAACGAGTTGTCGCAGCGCGGTCCGATGGATGACCTCTTTGGTTCGAGGCGCGGAGGAAGGCGACGCCCCCTGCTGCCGCTCCTGGTCGTCACTGCGGCGTGCTCCGTCGCGATCGGTTGTGCCGGACACCACCGGGGGCTACCGAGGCCCTTGCCGCCGGACATCACGCCTCAGGCTGAGGTCGTGCCTCCGGCTGAGCCACCGCCACTGATCGGCTCCCTATGGACCGAGGGTCGCGGCAGCCTGTTCACCGATCACCGTGCCCGTGTCGCGGGAGACATCGTGACGATCAAGATCACGGAGAACGCCAAGGCATCGAAGTCGGCAAAGACCGACCTTACGAAGAAGAATGACCTCAAGTTCGGTATTCCGTCGCTGTTCGGTCTCGAGACTGCCGCCGATGCTCGCAGGGACCGGGTCGAGGCCGCCAACGCCGCCGGTGCCGCGGCCGTCGGCCTCGATCTGAGCTCACTCCTGGCGGCCTCCAGTGAGAAGACCTTTGCCGGTGATGGCTCCACCGAGCGCAGTGGCAAGCTCGAGGCGACTCTCACCGCCGTGGTTACGAGAGTACTTCCCAGCGGCAATCTGTTCATCGAGGGACGGCGGCGTATCAATCTCAACGAGGAGAACCAATATCTGCTCCTCACGGGCATCGTGCGTCCCGAAGACATCACGCCCGACAACACCGTGCCATCGTCGATGATCGCGGACGCCTCCATCAGCTACTACGGAGAGGGTCGAGTGGCAGATCAACAGAGGCAGGGGTGGTTTACCACTTTGATGGACAAGGCATGGCCATTCTGAGCAGATCGATTCGTCTTGCCCGGGCTGCCGCCGTCGCAGGTTTCCTCCTCCTCTCCCTGGCGGCGGCCCGGAGTGAGGCAACCCGGTTAAAGGACCTCGCCGATCTAACTGGGGTGCGCAACAACCAGTTGATCGGCTACGGGCTGGTGGTCGGTCTCGATGGGACCGGCGATGGCGTGAAGAGCACGTTCACACGCCAGAGTCTGACCTCGATGTTGCGTCGGGTCGGGATCACGGTGGACGCCGAGGAGTTGAAGGTGGAGAACATCGCGGCGGTGGTAGTGACGGCGACCCTGCCCCCTTTTGCGCGCCAGGGTAGCCGTGTAGACGTGACGGTCTCCAGCATCGGCGATAGCGAGAGTCTGCGTGGTGGGGTGCTGCTGATGACACCGCTCAAGGCGGTCGACGGCGAGGTGTACGCAGTCGCCCAGGGGGCGGTGTCGATCGGCGGGTTCTCGTTCGGTGGGCGCGGCGGGGGAGGGATCCAGAAGAACCACCCGACCACTGGCAGGATCGCCAACGGTGGGCTTGTCGAACGCGAGGTGCCCGTCGATTTTGCGGCGCTCGAGCGGTTCCGCTACGCGCTCCACCAGCCGGACTTCACCACGGCGCAGCGTACCGCCATCGCAATCAATGAGCACTTCGGTATCGAGGTCGCGCAGCCCACCGACGCCGGTACCATCGAGGTCGAGGTACCCGCCGACTACCGGGAGCAGCCGGTCCTCTTCGCCGCGGCCTTGGAGTCCGTCGAGGTCCACCAGGATCGCGTCGCGCGAGTGGTGCTCAATGAGCGCACCGGCACGGTGATCATGGGCCAGGATGTGCGCCTCTCCACCGTTGCCATCTCCCACGGCGGGCTGTCGATCATGATCACAGAGACCCCACTCGTGTCCCAACCCAACGCCCTGTCACGGGGGGGGCAGACGGTGGTGCAGACCCAGTCCCAAGTCGAGGTGACGCAGGAGGAGCGGCGCTTGGTCATGGTCGAAGAGGGCGTCAGTCTCGCCGAGGTGGTGCGGGCATTGAACGCTCTCGGTGTCGGACCCGGTGACCTGATCGCCATTCTGCAGGCGGCGAAGGCGGCGGGTGCGTTGCAGGCCGAGTTGGAGCTCATCTGATGAATCCGATCCTCCCACCGTCTGTCCTGGCGCCGCCTGTCGAGTCGTCGTCGGCCGCGGCTCAACGACGCGACTCTCCACAGGCCCTGCACCAGGCGGCGCAGGACTTTGAGTCCCTCTTCATTCATATGATGTTGAAGGCTGGTCGCGAGAGCGCCGGGGATGGCGGGATTGTGCCCCGGGGCAGCGGCGAGCGGTTCTTTACCGATTTGCTTGACCAGGAGCTCGGACGGCTCGCGGCGCAGCAAGGTGGATTCGGGATCGCCCGGCAACTGGAGGAACAGTGGAAAGGAGCGGCAACCGATGACGGAAACGATGCAAGCTCTGCCCCGTGATGCGCTGACGTCGTTCAACGCCCTTCTTCGTGAGATGGAAGAGGAAGCGCGGCTCTTCGAACGGCTGGCCGAGCTTCTCGACAGCGAGCGCGATGTGCTGCGTAGCTTGCGAGCGCCGGGGCTCAAAGACCTCAACGTCGAGAAAGAGCGGGTTCTTGGCCTCATCGATCGGGTTGCCAAGGCGCGCGCGTGCACCCTGGAGGAGCTCACCGAGCGCCTTGGTCTGCAAAGCGAACCGCCGGCCATGGCAGAGGTTCTGGAGCGCTTGCCGACGGTAGAGACCCGGTGCCTTGCGGATGCTCGCCACCGCCTGCTGAGGGTCGCCGACATGGTACGTAAGCGCGGCGAGGTGTCGCAGCGGCTGCTCTCCGTATCACTCGATGCGATTCACGGAATACTTCAGCTCCTGCGCAAAGAGAACGACGAGTCGGTACGGACATACGGGGAACAAGGTGCCGTCGCGGCGCCGAAGGGCACCGGCATGGTCATGCGTGAGACGGCGTGAGCGAGCGGGAACATGGGCATCTCCGGCATTCTCGACATGGGGCGACGGGCCCTCGAGATGGCCCAGATGCGCGTGCAGACCACCGCGCACAACATCTCCAATGCCGAGACGGATAGCTACAGCCGGCAGATCGTCTTCTCGGAGACGACCCGACCGCAGCTGGTCCAGGGCGGTCTGCTCGGGGCCGGCGTCCAGCCGGACACGGTCGAGCGCATCACCTCTCGATTTTTAGAAAATCAGCTCCTCGCCGAGCGCCAGGTGAAGGGGCAACTGGACCTGCTGGCGACCGCGTTCAGCCACGTCGAGGAGGTGTTCAGCGAATCGCAGGTCGGGGGGCTGTCCGAGGCGATGTCGACGTTCTTTGCCGCGTGGCAGGACCTGGCAGCCAACCCGGAAGGGGTGGCAGAGCGCCAGGTGCTGGTCTCCCAGGCGGGCGCGCTTACCCGGCAATTCTCCCTTTATGCGCAAGGGCTGGCGCGTGTCGGTACGGACATGCTCGCCGATCTGAAGAGCTCGGTGGCGACGGTCAACGAGATCACCTTGCGTATCACGGAGACCAACAAGGCGATCGTATCCGCCGAGGCGGGCGGGCTGCTTGCCAACGACCTGCGCGACACCCGTGACCGCCTTCTCAATGAGCTGGCCAATCTCACGGAGTTCTCCGTCATCGAAACCGGGGAGGTAAGCGATTTCACCATCCAGGTGCGGGGTCAGACCCTCGTGCAGGGGGTGCGCAGGCAGGCGATCACGGTCGTGGACGACGGCTCCGGCTCGCCATCGCTGGCGGTGGAGCAAGGTGCGGGTTGGCGGACCTTCTTCGACCTGCCGGAGCTCGGCAGGATAGGTGGTGCCTTGTCGGTGCTGCGGGAGTCGCTACCCGCAGCGGAAGAGGGACTCAACGAGGTCGCGGTGTTTCTCGCGGCCAACGTCAACGCCTATCATCGCCAGGGCTACGCGATCGATGGCACGACGGGGCTCGATTTTTTCCTGAGGCCGATGCAGGCATCGCCGGATCAGGCGAACGCCGGTAGCGCTACGATCGCGACCACACAGGTGGTCGACGGCACACAGTTCACCGGCCATCGCTATGAGATATCGTTCGTGGCCGCGGACAGCTACCAGGTCACGGACATCGACACCGGCGCGGTCGTCGTACCGGCGGCGGCCGCGAACTACGTGAGCGGTAATCCCGTCACGTTCGACGGCGTATCCACCACTATCACCGATGGCGGTGGCCCACCGGCGGCCGGGGATCTGTTCGTCGTCGACATCAACCCCGGCTATTTCAGCTCGATCGCGGTCGATTCGGCCATCGAGACCAATCCCCAACGCGTGGCCGCGGCCTTGACGTCGACCGGCCTCCCGGCCGACAACGAAAATGCGTTGCGGATCGCCTCTCTGGACAGCCAGGCGATCATGTCTGGCGGCACCGGTACACTCATCGACTCGCTCTCCAGCCTGGTATCGCAGGCGGGCATCGACTCCAGCCGCGCCGCCGTCGGGCTGGAACGGCAGTCTCTGGTGGTCGATCAGGTCATCGCGCAGCGCGAGTCGGTCTCCGGCGTATCCATCGACGAGGAGGCCGCGAACCTCGTCGAGTTTCAGCGCTCCTATCAAGCCGCCGCCAAGGTCATCACCACCGTCGACCGGATGTTGGAGACCCTCCTGAACACGTAGCCTCGGTTGTCCGATACGCTGCTGAAGTAGTCATGGTCGACATGCCCCGAAACGGGGTCGAAATCCCCCGCGCCGGGTCCGGAGCCGAATTGGGTTGATGGACTAGACGATGATTCGAGTGACGCAAAACGTCTTTCTGAACAACATTCGCAGCCAGCTGGCGCGCAACGGCCGGCGCCTGGCGACCGCGCAAGAGCAGGTGGCCACGGGCAGGCAAGTCAACCGCCCGTCCGACGATCCCGCGGGTGCCTTCCGCGTGCTCAGCCTCAAGCAGCTGACGGCGGCGAACGACCAGTTCGAGCGTAACCTTGACTCACTGGAGGCGAATCTCGGCGTTGCAGAGAACGTCCTGGGGCAGACCCAGGAGGTCCTGTATCGCACCCTGGAGCTTGCGATCCAGGCAGCCAATGCGTCATTGGACCGCAGCCAACGGGCCGTGATCGCGACCGAGGTCTCACAGCAGCTCGACGAGGTCAAACGACTGGGAAACACACAGCTCGGTGCGCGGTATCTGTTCGCCGGCTACCTCAGCGACAAGCCGCCATTCACCCGTGAGCTGCAGGTGTCCGCCAATGGGGCCAATACCGGCACCGGCACCATCGCTGGTGGGACATTCGATGGCGATGCGGTCAGCGGGTCGCGCTACGAGATCCGCTTCAGCGATCCCACCAGCTACGAGGTATTCGAGGTCGGTACGGGATTGACGGCTGCAAGTGGGGTCTACACTGCGGGCGCGCCGATCGACTTCGATGGCAACGGCAACGAGGTCGTCATCAACGGCGCCCCAGCCACCGG
>JASFUG010000007.1:0-25981 GCA_050050395.1 Nitrospirota bacterium | reverse complement strand
GGGACGTAGCGGGTCGTCGACCTCCGGGGTATCGGGGTTCCAGGTTCGGTTCGGGTCCTCACCGAAGAAGGTCTGGAAGCGCTGCGGCGGCCGCGCCGACTCGGCGAGCAGCGCCTGCACCTCCGGTGTGGCGTTCGGCACCACGAGCGAGCCGTCGCAGTTCTCGTCCACGTCGTTGCCGGGGACCTCCACCGCATCGGGGTTGACGTCGGGGTTGCCATCGTCACAGTCGCCCGCGCAGATCCGGAAAGTGTCGCCGTCCCCGTCCGTCTCATCGGCCGGGACCCCGCCGTCGCAGTCGTTGTCGCGGCCGTCGCAGCTCTCGGCATTGCCCGGAAAATTGGCCGGGTCGCCGTCGTCGCAGTCGCCCTGGTTCTCGGTGACCCCGTCACCATCGTCATCCGCGTTGTTGGGATCGACGCCGGACGTCACCTCGCACGCCGGCAGGGTGCATTGCGGGATGCACGCCTTGACGTCCGCGGGCGTGATCAGCCCGTCGCCGTTGGCGTCCCGTGGGTCATCGGGGCCGCTGGCGGCGGTATTGCGCGCCCTGCTGATCTCCCGCAGGTCCAGCTTATCGATGTCCCCGTCGCCGTCGACATCGCACACCTCCGGGACCTGCGCCTCCGCCAGGATGGTCCCGGGGGGGAGGACGCCAAGCACAGCCATGCCGACGAACAGCCACAGCACCGCCGCCCGGCGGCAGCGAGTCGCGGCCGCCCTTGCGAATACCGGGCCCGGCACTGTGCGCACGTTGCCTCCTCGGGACGCCCGTCGACGTCACGGGAGGCCACGGATCATCGCGGTGACGTCACGCGCACGCCTTGCGGCGGTCGGGGGTTTTTGTTACCTCACGGCAGTAATAAATTTTTACGCAAGATCGCTGCCACAAACATCAACACTTCGACACGAGTCGAGGTGTATCGCGCAACCTGCCTGATTTTAAGGGGGTTTTCGTATCATTCTCGAATTGGTCGAGGGGTTGTATGCGAGCCGACGCTCGGGCCCCTGTAAAGAACCAGGACACCAGCACCCCCGCCACCACCCGCGTGGGGAGCAAAAATAAAATAAAATCCGTAGGTTAACGGATGTTCACATTCTTAACGCCGCCCCGGGCGCCGCGTCTCAGAACGAGAAACGGTCGGCATCGACTACCTTCCAGCGCGCCGGCGGCTACCGCACCAGCGACTACCTCGGGGTCGGCGCCCCCTTACCCTGCTGCGGTTCGTGCTGCTGGGGGTGCTGGCACCGGTGGCCTTCCCGTTCATCGAATCCACGGCGCGCTAGAGATCGCCGTATCCGGCATTTCGTAGAGGTCGACCGCTATCCCGCATTTCTCACCACGTTCGCATGGGTGGATCGCGCTGCGGTGCAGCGCTGTGCCGTGGGTGCGAATTCATTCGCACGATGCCGGAAGTGCCGGAGACACGGTGTCGGCCGAATGAATTCGGCCCTACGCGTAGGCTGCTTTGCCTTCCGCGTTCGGCCACGAATGGGTCATCGGTGTGGTGAGAAATGAGCGCTATCCATCGGGGCCGCCGGCGCCACGGCCCACGGCGGCGGTGGCACGGTGATTTCCGATGGTGTCATCTACCTTCCATTCACCCACCACGTAGCTCGCGCCCGCACCCACGGATCCACGATAGAGCCCGTCATGGGCAGCCAACGAGAGTTCCCATGGCAGAGCTCTTCCACGCCGCTTGACGGGAGGACCCCATGATCACGGCCGCGAGGACGACCGCGACGCTGCTCCTGGCCATTGCGGTATGCGCCTGTGCCTACGCGCAAACGGTTCCCGATGGCTGGGGCGATGGTGAGCACCAGGCCGGGTTCCACTTCGCGCTGATCGGCGATGTGCCCTACACGGACGGTCAGGTCGCGGGCCTCGACCGGCTGATCGACATGGTGAATCGGGACGCGGGGATCGAATTCGTCGTCCATCTGGGCGACATCAAGGGGGGCTCCGCCCGGTGCGACGACGCTACCTTCACGAACCGTTTCCAGCAGTATCAACGGTTCAACGCCCCCTTCATCTACACCCCGGGTGACAACGAATGGACCGATTGCCACCGCGCGAAGGCCGGCCGGTTCCATCCATTGGAGCGACTGGGAGCCCTGCGCCGGACCTTCTTCCCGGAGCCGGGCCGAACCACCGGCAGCAAGAGAATGCAGGTCCGGACCCAGGCGACCACGCCGGGCTTCGACACGTACGTGGAGAACGTGCTCTGGGAACGAGCGGGAGTGGTCTTCGGCACCCTGCACGTGGTGGGGAGCAACAACGACCTGAAGCCGTGGTCCGGCATCGACCCCGACGACTCAGTCAATCATCCGCGGCGAGACCGGATCGGCGAGTATGAGGACCGGCAGCGGGCGGCCCTCGCCTGGCTCGACGAGATCTTCGCCACCGCCCGGGAGCGGCGCAGCCCCGGCGTCTTCCTGGCGATCCACGCCAACCCGCGTTTCGAGCTTGCCCGCGACGATCCGGAGCGGGCCGGCTTCAACGACCTCCTCACCGCGCTGGAGGCGAAGGTCATCGCGTTCGGGCGCCCCGTGGTCCTTGCCCATGGCGACTTCCACTTCCTGCTCATCGATCAGCCGCTGCTCGGTCCGACCGTCGAGGGTCCCCGCCGGCGCCTGGCGAGCTTCACACGGATCCAGACCTTCGGCACCGACGACGTGCACTGGGTGCGGGTCACGGTGCGCCCCGCGAGCGCCAAGGTCTTCCGGTTCGATCCGGTGCTCGTGGAGGCCAACCGCGCTCGCCGATGACCGCTGCGGCGACACCTCGCTCTCCGCCCTTCGTGCAGACGGCCTTGGAGTCCCAGCCACGCGAGAGGTGGCGCTTTCTCCGTAGCGAGGAGGCGTGTAGAAAGAGGGGGCCCTACCCCGCTGAACGAGATCGTCGATGAACGTCAACGGCACCCATTACCGCACCGTGTGGATGGAAGGGGCGGTGGTGCGGATGATCGACCAGCGCTGGCTCCCGCACCGGTTCACGGTGGTCGAACTCCCCACCGTGGCAGAGACCTGTACGGCAATCCGGGAGATGTGGGTGCGCGGCGCCGGCGCCATCGGGGCGACCGCCGGCTATGCGATGGCGCAGGCAGTACTGCTGGCCGACGGCGACGGATGGCGCGAGCAGGTGGCCCAGGCGGCGGCCGCCATCTGCGCGACGCGGCCCACGGCGCAGAACCTCTTCTACGCGGTGGAGCGGGTGGCGGAGGTGGTCGCCGGCAGCACCAATCTGGATGAGGCGCGGCAGCGGGGCGCGGCCGAGTCCCGGGCGATCGCCGACGAGGACGCCGCGGCGTGCGAACGGATCGGGCGCCACGGCGAGCCCCTGGTGCCGGACGGCGCACGGATCCTGACTCACTGCAACGCCGGCTGGCTCGCCTTCGTCGACTGGGGCTCGGCCCTCTCGCCGGTGTACACCGCGACGCGGGCGGGTAAGCGGGTCTCGGTGCTCGCCGACGAGACCCGGCCGCGCGGTCAGGGGGCGATGCTCACCGCGTGGGAGCTGGCCCAGGAGGGGATCGACCACCGGGTGATCGCCGACAACGCGGCCGCCCACCTCATGAGCCGCGGCGCGGTGGACCTGGTGATCGTGGGCTCGGACCGCATCGCCGCCAACGGCGACGTGGCGAACAAGATCGGCACCCTGGAGAAGGCGATCTGCGCCGCCCACTTCTCCATCCCGTTCTACGTGGCGGCCCCCACCTCGACCATCGATTGGTACTGTGCCGCCGGCAGCGAGATCCCGATCGAGGAGCGCGACGGCGACGAGGTCCTCTCCGCCCAGGGGATCGACGAGGCCGGCGCCGAGCGGCGCGTGCGCACCGCCAACCCCGGCAGCCAGGCGCGCAACCCCGCCTTCGACGTCACCCCGGCGGCTCTGGTGCGAGCGATCATCACCGAGCGCGGCGCGGTACCGCCTACAGCGCTTTCCAAGGTACGGCAATGATTTCCATGAACGACCTAACGCAAAGACGCAAAGACGCTAAGGCGCAAAGGGGATCGGGGGGCTCAACGGGCGCCGCTGTCAATTTCGGGCCATGCAGACCCCAAAGAAGTCCCTTTTATTGTCTATGGTTAAACCACGAAGAACACGAAGTCCACGAAGGTCAACCGCCCTCCCCTTCTTCGTGCCCTTCGTGTCCTTCGTGGTTAAAAACCTCTGCGTCTTTGCGCCTTAGCGACTTTGCGTTAAGCAGTTTCGTAAAGGCTGGAGGTCATCATGCCGGATGACCTGCGCAGCCAGATCACCGGGGTGATCCTCGCCGGGGGGCGGGGATGGCGCATGGGGGGCGTGGACAAGGGGCTGGTGGAGATCGACGGCCGGCCACTGGTGGCCCACGTGCTGGAGGCGTTGCGGCCGCAGGTGGGGCCGGTGCTGATCAACGCCAACCGCCACCGGGAGGAGTACGCCGCCCTGGGCTGCGAGGTGGTGGCGGACGCGATTGCCGGCTACTTCGGCCCCCTCGCCGGCATCGCCAGCGCCATGGAGGCGGCGGACACCCCCTACCTCCTCACCGTGCCGTGCGACGGGCCGCTCCTGCCGGCCGACCTCGCCACCCGGCTCCACAACCGGCTGACCACCGAGGACGCCGAGCTGTGCGTGGCCCACGACGGGGGGCGGCTCCAGCCGATCTTCGCCCTCCTGCGCCGCACCCTCCTGCCGCGCCTGCTGGCGTACGTGGAGGGCGGTGGCCACAAGGTCGAGGAGTGGTGCCACCACCAGCGCCTGGCGGTGGCGGACTTCTCCGACTGCGCCGAGGCGTTCGTCAACGTGAACACGCCGGCCGACCGCGCCGTCGTGGCGCGCCGGGTCACCGCCGGCGCCCTCGCCGATCTGCCGGTGCCGACCCTCGGCTTCGCCGCCTTCAGCGGCACGGGCAAGACCACCCTGCTGTGCCGCCTCATCCCCCTGCTCAAGGAGCGCGGCGTGCGGGTCGCCATGGTCAAGCACGCCCATCACACGTTCGACATCGACACCCCGGGCAAGGACAGCTACCAGCTCCGCAAGGCCGGCGCCGACCAGATGCTGGTCGCCTCCAGCCAGCGCTGGGCCCTGATGGTGGAGGACCCACGCGACGACCGCCCCGACCTGGAGCACCTCCTCGCCCACCTCGACCCGGGCCGCGCCGACCTGATCCTGGTGGAGGGGTTCAAGGACGAGGCGATCCCCAAGATCGAGCTCCACCGCGCCGGCCTCCACCAGCCCCTGCTCTTCCCGGACGACGACGACGTCATCGCCATCGCCACCGACGGCCCCTTGCCGACCGCCACCGACCTCCCCCTCCTCGACCTCAACGACCCCGCCGCCATCGCCGACTTCATCTGCACGCACGTCCTCGGCACGCGAAAGTAGGGCGGGCTTCGCCCGCCACGTCGGGCAGAGCCCGACCTACCGAGGAGCCGGCCTTCTCGGCCGCAGGCCTGGAGACGTCGACGATCCCCGCACTTGGCCCGGTAGGCGTGACGGATGACAATCGCCGGCGACGCCACGGCAACCTCGGAAGACCCGCCGTCATGCAGATCCGCCCGAGAACCTTCATCGCCGACCTCGACCGCTACCTCCGCGGCCACCCGGAGCTGCGCAGCAACATCGGCATCGCCTTCCTCCTGGGGTTCTTCGCCTTCTGCATCGTCGCCTTCGTCTTGTCGTAGTCGCATTTCCTGCCACGGGTCCCACCCCACCACTCCGGCCACGACAGACCGCCGGTGGCCAGTCCTGAACTCGGCCGCAACATCCGATGAATCCGGGAGACGACCCTTCTGGTTGAAATTGTGCGCTTCGGCGCTCCGGGTTACGCCCGGCGCGGACGGAAACGCGATGCGCGCAGTGGTCCCGAGCGCTTCGTTCCGCTGAATGTTCTGTTGCACCCCACCGAACCGCGGCCGGGCGTGGCGGCCCCGGGAGCCGTGACCGCACCACCTGAAACCATTCTTGATGACCGCTGACGGCAACCCGCGGGAACGGCCCGCCCCGGCCGGCTCCGAATTCCGGCGCAAGCTCAGCCCGAGAGGTGTTGTCCGCGGCTTTTGCCTGTACGACCCCGCGGTCATCGAACCGCCCTTTCCGGACGGGTCGTCTCCGGACCCGGAGACCCTGCGGAAAGCGGCACTCCGTGGCGAGCTGGTCCTGAAGCCGCTCAAACCCGCCGCCGACCCCGGCACGATCACCGGCGTACATCATAACCCGACGCACGAACCAATCGAGGCCAGCGGCGCGGACGACTGATTCCGAACACGATGCATTGCGCCAAGGCACCGTGCCCTTCGTGGTTGAGAGATGGAGGGGGTGCTTGTCCGTCCCCATCACCGTGTCCCTCTCCCACCGTGGGGAGAGGAGACTTGGTCCCATGAGCGCAGTGATGGATCTGTGTCCATCTGCGTTCATCTGTGCCCCCCCCTTGGCGCCTTCGCGTTGCGCAGTTCCCGCCGGTCACTCGGCGAGCTCGACGCACATCAGGTCCTCCGCGACACGCCGCGGGCCGGCATAGTGGCGGCGGATGATGGCCTGGCTCTCGGGGAGGTGGGCGAGGGAGCGCGCCATGAGATGGGAGAGGAGGAGGGAGTGGACCTCGGCCCCGGCGGCGAGGCGGCCGATCGCCTCGGGGGTGGCGTGGAGGTTGCGGGCGACCCGCCCCGCGCCCTGCGGGATGGCGTGGGCCATCACCAGGAGGTCGGCGCCGTGGATCATGCGGGTGAAGCCCGGGGCGTCGCCGCGCTGGTCGCCGCTGAAGGCGATGCGCTTGCCCCTTGCCGTCACCAGGTAGCCGAGGGCCGGCACCGGCCCGTGGTGGACGCCCACCGCTGTCACCGTGAGGCCGCCCTCGGACCAGACCTGCACCGGTTCGGTCGCGCCGGCTTCCACCGTGCGTGCCGGCGTGGCGAACAGGCCGTCGCTCCCGCCGAGGAAGCCGTACAGGTAGGCGAAGGCGCCCCGCTCCCGGGCGAAGAGGCGCTGGAGAAAGGTGGCGGTGTCCGGGAAGTCGCCGACGCCGGATGGGCCGACGATCGGCAGGGGCCGGGTGCGGTGGGAGAAGTACCCGCCCTTGAGGAGGGCCGGCAGGTCGGCGGCGTGGTCGGTGTGGAGATGGGTGAGGCAGATGATGTCGAGGTCCGCGATGTTCGCGCCGGCCTCGCCGAAGCGCAGGAAGGTGCCGCCTCCGGCGTCGACCAGCAGCCGTGCGCGCCCGTCGACCCACACCAGGTAGCCGGACGAGGCGCGGCCGTCATCGGCGATCGGCCCGCCGGAGCCGAGCACCTGCACGGCGACGCCGGCCTGGCCACAGGTCGCGGCGGCCAGGACCGGTGATCCCGCGATCATGACCAGCGAGAGAAGTAGGATTGCGACGCGCATTGGTCACGATGATGCCGTGCAATGCCTCGCCGTGCACCTGTGCACCGCGACGGCACTCACTCCCTCGTCGACGAGGGAGTGAGCCATGGGGGACCGCGTGGGTGATCGTCGTGTCCCCCTCTCCCTGTCCCTCTTCGCTTCGGATGCGAGCCTCATACTCGTGGACCACGATCGGGATCAGCGGACACACCGATCGGCCAATGATCCAGGGCCCTGGGTAGCGCGCCGTTCAGCGCGCCGGCTGCCAATAACGATAGGGCGTCGGCCGGTTGAAACCGGCCCTACAGCTTTTCACCGGACGGGGTTCCGTTCCGGTGCACCTAGCCGCCGCGGCGGCTACTTCCCGGCGTCCGCTACCATCTTCTGCAGCTCGCCCTTCTGGTAGAGCTCCATCATGATGTCGGAGCCGCCGACGAACTTGCCGTTGATGTAGAGCTGCGGGATGGTTGGCCAGTTGGAGAACTGCTTGACACCCTCGCGCACTGCGTCGTCGGCGAGGACGTCGGCGGATTCGAAGGTGGCGCCGCACGCCTGGAGGAGCTGCACCGCGCGCTGGGAGAAGCCGCACTGGGGCATGGCCGGGGTGCCCTTCATGTAGAGGAAGACGGGATTGCTGGTGACCTGCTGCTGGATCTGCTCTTGGATGTCCATCGGGTGACTCGCTCTCGCTAGAGGTTGGTTACTGTAAGTGGCTATTCGTCTGGGGTGAGGGTGCGCATCGACAGGGCGTGGATCTCGCCGCCCATGCGCCCGCCGAGGGCGGCGTACACCATCTGGTGCTGCTCGACCATGGTCTTGCCCGCGAAGGCGGGGGAGACGATCACAGCGTTGAAGTGCTCACCGTCGCCCTCGACCTCGGCACGGCACTCCGCCAAACCCGCCTCGATCCATCCCTTGATGTCCGCCGCATCGACCATCGTTCCGTGCTCCGTTGTGAGTTGATCGTGTCGATCCCTGCGCGACCGAGCCGTCGGCAGCCAGGACCGACCCATGGTCGGCAACCGACCGCTTCAAAGAAAGAGCGCCGCCTCCGCGCCTGTGCGACGCCCTTTTCGATCACACCGGATGGCGTCACATGGCCCGTGACAAGACAAGCCTGCGGTGCTCCACCACGTACCATGCGCTTCGGATCTGTATTGCCCCCACTCCCTCCGCGTGTTATCCAGCGGCCCGAATGAATGGGATGCGTGGCCGGAGACCGTGCGGCGGGCCTGGCATCCGGGGGTTCCGCACACTAGCAGGCGGCACGATCGGCCGCCGACGAGGAGGAGATTGCATGAGCAAGGCACTTCGTGGCGCGATTGGTATCGGACTGCTCACGGCGTTGGTCGGTGGGCCAGTGAGCGGCTGGGCGCAGATGCAGGCTGGGAGCGTCACCCTGTCACCGATGATCGGCGGCTACTCCTTTGACGGCGACGAAGATCTCGACGACGATCTCGTCTACGGCTTGGGGCTCGGCTACAACGTGACGAAGCGACTAGGCGCCGAGGCTATGGTCGACTTCGTCGATACGAATCGAGGGAGCGACGACGTCAACACCAAGGTCTACCTCCTCCGCCTCGATGCCCTCTACCACTTCAACGTGGATTCGTCGTTCGTCCCGTACCTCGGGTTGGGCGCTGGCGCCATCATCACGGAATTCGGTAACAGCGGTCGCGGCGATCACGATCCGTTGCTCGACTGGGGCGGCGGCGTCAAGTACTTCGTGAAGGACAACATCGCCCTGCGTGCGGACGCCCGGCACGTCTATGCCATGGATAACGGCCGTAACAACCTGCTCTACACCGTCGGTCTGAGCTTCCTCTTCGGCGGCCACGCGGAGCCCGCAGCGGCGGCACCGGCCGACAGCGACGGCGACGGCGTGATCGACTTCATCGATGAGTGCCCGAACACCCCCTCTGGCGTTCCCGTGAACGACACCGGCTGTCCGCCGGACTCGGACGGCGACGGCGTCGCCGACCACGCCGACAAGTGCCCGGGCACCCCGCGGGGCACACCGGTCGGTCCGGACGGCTGTCCCAAGGATTCGGACGGCGATGGCGTGATCGACGCCGCGGACCGCTGCCCGAACACCCCCGCGAACACGCCGGTGGACGCCAATGGCTGTGCCAAGGACAGCGACAGGGACGGGGTTCCGGACGTATCGGACCGCTGCCCGGGTACGCCGGCCCGCACGCCGGTCGACGCGAAGGGCTGTCCCAAGGACTCGGACGGCGATGGTGTGATCGACAGCCGCGACAAGTGCCCCGGTACGCCCGCGGGCGCCAAGGTGGATGCGCGCGGCTGCTGGGTGCTCCAGGGGGTGCGGTTCGACAGCGGCAAGGCGACCCTCACCCCGGACTCCAGCGCGGGATTGCAGGAGGTCCTCGCCGTCCTCAAGAAAAACCCGAACCTCAAGGTCGAGGTGCAGGGACACACCGACAGCACCGGCTCCAGGGAGCTCAACCAGCGGCTCTCCGAGGCGCGCGCCAAGGCGGTGAAGGCGTACTTCACCGCCAGCGGCATCGCGGCCGATCGCATGACGGTGCACGGTTTCGGTCCGGACAGGCCGGTAGCCTCCAACGACACCAAGGAAGGCCGGGCCCAGAACCGTCGCGTGGAGCTCAAGCCCGTGCCGTAGAGCACGGTCACGCCCTGCTGTGCCGTCCCCCGAGGAGCGGGGGGCGCCACGGCGCAGGCTGAGCTTTCCACTCATCCACCGCGCGCAACCGGAGGCAGTCGATGCTGCGTCCCTTGCTGAAGCTCCTGCGGGTCCTGAACTCGGAGACGCGGCCGGCGCAGATCAGCCTCGCCGTCTGTTTCGCCATGGTGGCCGGCCTCACGCCCCTGGCCAGCCTGCACAACCTCCTGGTCCTGCTGCTGGTCCTCGTGGTGCGGGTGAACCTCTCCGCCTTCATCCTGGGGCTGGTTCTGTTCTCCGGCCTGGGCTTTCTCCTCGACCCCCTGTTCCACTCCCTCGGCCTCGCGCTGCTCCAGGCACCGGCGCTGCACGGCACGTGGACCGCCCTCTACAACACGACCCTCGCGCGGCTCGAGCACTTCAACAACACGGTGGTGATGGGGAGCCTGGCGGTCTCTCTCGGCGCCTTCGTGCCGCTGTTTCTGATCAGCAATCTTCTGATCCGGCGCTACCGCGACCACCTCCTCGCCTGGGTGCGCAAGACCCGTGTGGTCCAGGCACTCAAGGCCACCAAGCTCTACCAGACCTACCGTGCCGTCTCCGCCCTGAAGGGAGACGTGCTATGAGCTGGATCCGCTGGCAAGGCTTGCTGGTCTTCGTCGGTGTCGTGGCGGGTCTCGCCGCGGGGATCGCGTTCATCGCCGGTCCGCTGGTGAAGTGGAGCATCGAGGGGGCCGGCAGTCGGGCGGTCGGCGCACGGGTCGAGGTGGCTGACGCCCGCCTCTCGTTTTCGCCCGTCGGCCTCGTACTGACCGACCTCCAGGTGGCCAACCCCGACGCCCCCATGACCAACGCGGTGCAGGTCGACCGCATCGAGCTCGGCGTCGAGCCCCTGCCCCTCCTGCGGCGCAAGGTGATCATCCCCGCACTGAAGGCCGACGGCGTCCAGCCCAATACGCCGCGTTCCCGCTCCGGGGCCCTGCCCGGCCGCAAGGCGGCACCGGATGAGAAGTCGTCCCGGACGTTCGCCGACCTGAAGCTCCCCGGCATCGACCTGCCAAGCCCGAAGGAACTCCTCGCGCGGGAGGAGCTGACATCGGTTGCCCTCGCGAAGCAGCTCCAGGCCGACGTGGGTCAACGCCAGTCGGCGTGGCGAGAGCGCCTCGCCGCCCTGCCGGACAAGGAGAAGCTGGACGACTATCGCGCGCGCCTCGATCGCCTCAAGGCCGTCGACAAGGACCCGCAGGCGCTACTCACCCTGAGCTCCGACCTCCAGGCGTTAAAAGCCGATCTCGGGGGCGACCTCAAGGGGCTACGGGAGGCCAAGGACGGCCTCAAGGACGACATCTCCACCCTGCGTACACGCCTCGCGGAGGTGCGTGCGGCGCCACAGAAGGACGTGGCGCGGCTCAAGGAGAAGTACGCCCTGTCCGGCGAGGGGCTGAGCAACGTCAGCCGCGCCCTGTTCGGTAACCGGATCGCCGGCTGGGTGGACACGGCGGTGCGCTGGTACCGGCGCGTGGCGCCCTACCTGGAGCGACCCGCCGCTTCGAGAGGGAAAAAGGAGGCCGCCCCGCGGCAGAAACGGGCCGGCGGCATCGACATCCGCTTCCCCGAGCACGAGCCGCTCCCGGACTTCCTGATCCGCACCGCCCAGCTCTCGGTGGTGCTGCCGGCGGGCAACGTGGCCGGGCGCATCGACGACATCACCCCCGACCAGGACGTCCTCGGCCGGCCTCTCACCTTCGACTTCGCCTCCGACGCCTTGCGGGGGATCAAGGGGCTCAACCTCAAGGGTGCCCTCAACCACGTCGATCCCCAGCAGCCGCGCGACACCGCCGACCTCACGGTGCGCGGCTACCGCGCCACCGGTGTCGAGCTGGTGAAGAGCGACACCCTGGGCCTCACCCTGGCGGAGGGCGCCGCGGACATCGATCTCAACGCCGAGCTCCGTGCCGGCCACCTCGACGCCAAGGGGAGCGCCGCCCTCGACGCGGTGCGGTTCGCCACCACGACGGAGTCCAAGGGCGCCATCGCCACGAGCATCGCCTCCGCGCTGGACGACGTGAAGCGATTCCGCCTCGACGGCGAGGTGTCGGGCACCCCCACGGACTACGACCTGAGCCTGAGCTCGGACCTCGACCGCGTACTGAAGGACGCCTTCGGCAAGCAGGTCAAGGCGCAGGCGGCGGAGTTCGAGACCCAGCTCACCGCGGCCATCAACGAGCAAATTGCCGGCCCGCTCGGCAGCGTCGACGGGAAGCTCGGCGAGCTGGGCCTGCTGGAGGGCGACCTGCAAGGCCGCCTGAAGGAGGGCAACTCCATCCGCGACGAGATCGAGAAGCGGATCAAGGAGGCCGCCGCCGGCAAGATCGAGGAGAAGCTCGGGGGCGGGCTCAAGGACCGCCTCAAGGGAAAGGTGCCGGGCTTCTAGCCCATCAGCCGGCCCCGGATTCGACAACCAGGCCGACCCCCGTCGGCACCCTTCCGGAGGGAACACCATGGAAGCCAACTTCGACCCGACCGAGCTCATCAACAAGCTGACCGAGCTGCTCTCCACCTGGGGACTGAAGGTCGTAGGCGCGATCGCGGTACTGATCATCGGCATGATGATCGCCAAGGCCATCCGCCGTTCGATGCGCAAGGCACTGGGCAAGACCAAGCTCGACCCGACCCTCATCCCATTCCTGGCGGGCATCGTCTACTACACGGTGGTGGCCTTCGTGGTCACCGCGGTGCTCGGCCTGTTCGGCATCCAGACCACCTCCCTCATCGCCATCTTAGGTGCCGCCGGCCTGGCCGTCGGCCTGGCGCTACAGGGCACCCTGGCGAACTTCTCCTCGGGGGTGATGCTGCTGATCTTCCGGCCGTTCCGCGCGGGCGACTTCGTGGACGCGGGGGGCGTCGCCGGCAGCGTGAAGGAGGTCGGGATCTTCTCCACCACCCTCGCCACACCGGACAACGTCCGCATCGTCGTGCCCAACTCCTCGGTCTACGGCCAGACCATCAAGAACTACACGGCGAACCCAACCCGCCGCAACGACATGGTGTTCGGGATCGCGTACGACGACGACATCGGCGTGGCGATCGACACCATCAACCGCGTCCTGAGCGCCGACGAGCGGGTCCTCGACGATCCGGCACCGGTGGTGGCGGTGAGCGAGCTGGGCGACTCGTCCGTCAACCTGGTGGTGCGCCCGTGGTGCACGAAGGAGGACTACTGGAACCTGCGCTTCGACCTCAATCGCACCCTCAAGGCGGAGCTGGAGGCAGCCGGCTGTTCCATCCCCTTCCCGCAACGCGACGTGCACCTGTTCACCGTGGAGAAGAGCACCGCGTAGGCATGTTGTGCGGGGTGGGGATTGGGGGATGGGGGATGCGGGGGAGGATGGAAGACCAAAAGAGATTCGCTGGCCGCATCGCGGCCAACCTCCCCCCATCCCGCACCCCTCATCCCCCGTCCCGTACTTGGGCGTCTCTCCCCGCCCCTGACGTACGTGCCGCCCTCACGCCAGGCGACGGCGTTCGGCTACCGCGATAGCAACCCCTTCAGCCCCTCCTTGAGAGTGTCGCGCAGCTCCTCCGGCACCTGCTCCTTGAGGCGCTTGTCGACCTCCTTCTCGAGGCGCTGCTTGACCTCACCCTCGGCGCGTTGCTTGACCAAGGCACGCAGGTCCGGCCGGTACGAGAGCTGGGCGAAGGGACCGGTGATACGCACCGGGATGGGGATCCCCGCCAGATCTGCCAGCTCCTTCCCGCCCTGGCCGGTGCGTGTGGCGACCACGGTGGCGGTGAGCAGGTAGTCGACCTCCTCGCGCACAAGGTCCACCTCCCCGGCCCCGGTGACGCGCAACAGGGGTGACTTGGCAGCGAGATCGTCGTTCTTGACCCGACCGTTCTCGATCCGTGCCGTGCCGCGCAGCTCGCTGAAGTCGGTCTGCTCCACCTCCCGAACCGGGGCGACGGCCTGTCCCTTGGCGAGGTTCAAGGTCGCGCGGGCCTCGCGAAGCACACGGCCGATGTTGATGCCCTTCACCGCCCCGTCCGTGATCCGCACCTCCGCCGTGCCGGTCAGGGTACGGGTGAGGTCGTCCGCGCCGCTGCCGCGCGCCGTCACCTTGGCATGAACCGTGGCCTTGCCGGAGAGACGATCCTGGCCTACGGCATCACGCAACAGTGGCCCGGCGTTCACCTCCGAGAAGGATTCGTCGAGACGCACGACCGGGACCGGCCCGCGCACGTCCAGTGCCACGTCCCCATCGTACGTGCCACCGTAGAGGCGTGCCTTCGCAGGGTGGACTCGCAGCTCGCCGCCGTGGGCCGCGAGGGTGAGGCGCAGGTTGCGTACCTTCATGTTCGCGGCCTTGAGCCGGCCGACACGCAGGGTCGCGTCGGCGTCGAGGGCACGGAGGGTGTCGAGCGGGAGCTCCGTGGCGGCGCCGGCCGCAGCGCCCGGGGTCGCAGCCGGAGGCGGGGTGCCGGCGGCGCTCGGCGGCGGCAGGTAGCGGTCGGCATCCACGGTGTCGAGGTCGAGCTCGCACCGCACCGCCGGCGTGGCGAGGTCGTGCACCGCGACACTCCCGGTGAGCCTGGAATCGTCCACAGTCAGGGCGATGTCGTTGAGCTCCACGCCGTCCGCGGAGCCGCTGAATCGTGTCCTCAGGGCCGCCCGGGTGAGCGCCTTCGAATCGCGGGTCTCCGGTACCGCCTGGCCGAGCGCCTGGAGGAGGTCGCGTGGATTGAAGGCCGCGATCCTCGCCTTCCCCGACGCCGCCGGCGCGGAGAGCAGCTTGGACACCTGAAGGTCGGCGGTCACGGCCAGACCCAGCACGTGGAGCCGGAGATCGTCGAGGGCGATGGTCTCGGCGCCGAGGTCTGCGGTCACCGGGGTCGCGAGGGTCGCGGCAAGCTTGCCCGTGGGCACGGCCGCGCCACGCATCTCGGCCGTCACACGCAGCCGCTGTGAATGAAGGCGAGGCCCGGCGAGATCGAGGTCCGCCGAACCGGCGAGGGTGGCATCGCCCCCCATGCCGCCCCCCTCGCCCGTGCGCGGCTCCGCGTGCACCTCGATGGCGAGGTCGGCGATCCGGGCGACCATCTCCTGCAGATCGAGGGCGATCGCCGTGGTCCCGTTCAGGTCGAGCCGGTCCACCGGCAGGGAGGCGCCGTGCACCTCGGCGGTGAGCCGTGCGGGATCGATGCGCAGCCGCTGTGCGACGAGATCGACCTCGAGGCCGCCCTTCACGTCCGCGCGGCCGCCGATGGTGCCGGACGTCGGGCCATAGGTCGTCACCACGGCGAGATCGGACACCCGTATCGTCTGGTGGCCCAGGTCAGCGAGCACATCACCGGCAACCGTGAGGTTGGTACCCGGACCGAGCGGGTTGCCCTCACCGGGCTGCACCTCGAACCGCAGGCCGTGGGTGGCGACCTGGCTTGCCGCCAGGTCGACATCCGCCCCACCCGAGGCAATGACCTTGCCGGAGAGCGAGCCAGCGGCCGGCTGCGTCTCCAGCGCGAGACTCAGGCCGGTCACCTGCACGCTGTCGTGGCCGAGATCGACACCGATCGCCGCGGCCAGGGCTGCCGTCGCCCGTCCACCCGGCACGATCGCTCCATCCATGGTGGTGTCCAACCGCAGATCCTGCACGGCGATGCGCTGCTGTTCGAGGTCCGCCGCGATCGCGCCACCGACCTTGACCTGCCCGGTGAGCGCCGGCGTGTCGCTGTGTAGCTCGCAGGCGAGGTCGACCCGCACCGGCGCCTCCAGCCGCAGCGCACCGGTCCTCAGGTCCAAGTGAGAGACGACGTAGCGGGTGCCGGCCGCTCCATCTTGCCACACGACTCGCGCGTCGCGGACGTCCAGGCCACCCAGGGCGAGCGCGGCGATCGGTGGCGGGCCCTCGGCGGCAGGGGCTGGAGCCGTCGCGACGGCCGGGGCAGCCGCCTGCTGGGTCACCAGGTCGTCCCAGTTGCTGCGACCCGTGGCGTCCCGGGCGAGATCGAGATCCAGCCCCTCCACCACCACCGTGTCCATCACCAGCCGCCGTTGGAGCAGCGGCAACACCTTCACCCGCACTTGCAGCCCCGTGACGCGAGCGAACGGCGCATCCCCGAAGCCCGGCGCGTTCGCCATCTCCACCATGCCGACCCGCACGCCGAGCCACGGAAAGAAGGCGAGCTCCAGGTCCCCCTCGACGCGCAGCTCACGACCGATCTTGGCGCTGGCAAGGGCGGTGATCCGGTCCTTGTAGTCGTTGGGGTCGAAGAACAGCGCCAGACCAACGGCGGCGATCACCACCACCAGTACGATGGCGACGACCGCCAAGGCGATCGTCTTGAGCATGCGCTTCATCGGGTTGGAAGGTACTGGTGCCGAGCGGGGCGTCTACGGCTGCGCCTCGGCGATCTCGTAGACCAGCTGCACGCTTGCCCGCACCGTGACATCCCCTGCAGTGATCGGCGGCGCGACCGCCATCTTGAGGTCCATGGCCTCGGCCATCATCGCCGGCCGCACCGGGCGCGGCACGGCGGCGGCCTCATCAAGGCCCAGGGAGAGGACGCGCACCAGCCGCACGGACGAGGCGGTGGCGAGGGCCCGGGCGTTGGCGATCGCGTTAGCCGCCGCGGCGGCGATTGCGGCGCCGCGATGGCGACGTGGGTCGGCGAGGTCGAAGCTGATCGAGTCGATCGCGTTGGCCCCCGCCTCGCTGGCGGCGCCGATCAACTTGCCGGCCAGGTCGATCCTGGTCGTCTTGACCCGTAGCTGGTTGGTCACCGTGTAACCGACGATGTGCGGCCGCCAGTCGTCCGGGGCCGGGTTCCGCGGCCGTGGCGACCACTGGGGCCGGATCTCGAACTGTCCGGTCTCATAGTCAGCGTCGCTCAGCCCTGCCGCGACCAGGGCGCGTGCCACCTGCTTCATCTTCCCGGTGTTGCTATCGAGGGCCTCCTGTGCCGTCACCGCATTCGTGATCACCCCGACGTTGAGGCGCAGCTGATCGGCTGGTACCTCGAGCACCGCTACCCCGCGCACAGCGAGGTGCGGCGTCTGCTGCTGTCCGTCGTCGGCCGCCACCATCGACGGCACGAGCGCCGTCAGGGCCACCGCCGCCACGAGCCATTTCTTCCCGGGTCGCCGCTTCATCTCCGCCCTCCTGGCCGCTGATCGACCGTCACGGGCGATGATTGAAACGCCCCGTGGAGGACGCGTAAAGGCGGAATCATTCCCCCTGCTCCGCCCGCACTGCCGCTCGCCGCGACGCGCGGCCCGTGAAAAGTGCACCCGGTACCGCCTCGCGAGGGACTACATGCCGACGAGCTCGGCATGAACGCCCTGTTCGGTGACCCGATGGAGGATCTGGGTCGCCTGGGTGTGCTCCGGGTCGTATTGCACGACCATCAGGTGGGGCTTGTCGTCGCGAAAGCCAACGGCGATCACCCCGGGGTCGCTGCGAATCACCCCTTCCAGTTCCTTGAGCTGATCGTGACCGAGAGTCTCGTCGATATGCAGCAATACGTCCGTGAGATCTACGTGTGTCATGGCGGCCTCCAGAGAGATTACACGAGTGATCTGGTTGCCTTTCAGGCTACCGGCGCTCTTCCGCGCAGTCAAAGAAGGCGGGGCAAGCGTGCCGGTGTCCTGGCCCGCTACTGATCGTACGTCGGCGTCGGCGCCGTGGGTGGCAGATAGACGCGATAGCGCGCCTTACCACCTTCCTGGAGCAGAAATCGCCCGCCGACGCTGGCACCGCTTCCCTGGCCGCCGAGGAACTCCACCTGGATCGGCATCACGTCGCCCGCCACCTCCCCGCTTCTAGACGAAGCGCTCCAGGTGCCGCTCTCCAGGCGCGCGGTGGGATTGACGGCGACGTTGAGCACCAGCCGCAACTCCGCGCCGTCGCCGCCGATCAGCCGAAAGGTCGATGCCGTCAGGTAGCCGTCACGGCGGCTCTCCATCGACGCCAGGCGATACGCCACGGGCCGCCAGCCTTCGCCTGAGCGCTCCTCTACCGTGACCCCGGATGACCGACAGCCCAGGGTTACCGCGACCAGCAGACAGGCCGAGAGCAGTCTCATCCGCTAACCCGTTGTGGGCGATTCTCCGGACCAACGCCACCTGGACAGGTGGCAACCCAACTCGCGAGTCATTGGCCACGCTCAGTCAAAATCGTACACCACTCGAAAAGCTGATTAATATAGTGTTATACTTACAAAAATCTGTCTTGGAGGAATACCCGATGAAAGATCCTCTCTGGATGCTCCTTGAGGAAAAAGGGCGTGCCGTCCATACGGTCGCCCCCGAGACCCCGGTGGTCGATGCGGTCAACGCCATGGACACCCACCGCGTCGGCGCGTTGCTCGTCGTGGAGCATGGAGAGCCGATCGGCATCTTCACCGAGCGCGACGTGCTGCGTCGCGTCGTAGCTCCGGGGCTTTCCCCGGCATCGACGCCGGTGGGCGACGTCATGACCCGCGAGGTCATCGCGGTCAATGCCACGACCAGCGTGGAAGAGGCGATGGCGATCGTGACGGAGAGGCGCTGCCGTCACCTGCCCATCATGGAAAACGACCGGATGACGGGGATGATCTCGATCGGAGACCTGACCCGCTGGGTCACGCGTGGCCAGGTGTTCGAGCTGCAACAGCTGATCAACTACGTCACCGACAAGTACCCGGCCTGACCGGCCCCGCCCGTACGCGCGGGAATGTAATCCGACGGCCGCCACGGCGATCACGGCGCGGGTTGCGAAAGGATCGCGCCGTAGCCCTCGCGATAGGTGGGATAGCGAAGCGCGAAGCCGGTGGCGAGGAGGCGGCGATTCCGGCACCGCTTATTGCTCGCCTGTGGCCGGAGACCCTGTTCCGCGGCGCCGACCCGGGGCTCCGCCACCCCGAGCTCTTTCGCCAGCCACCGGTAGACCGTCGCAAGGTCGGAGGGCTCGTTGTCGACCCCGAGGTAGATCGACGCCGGAGAGGCGACACCCATCAGGTGGCGTAACGCTCCGGCCGCATCATCCCGGTGGATGCGATTGGTATAGCGTGGTGGCCCGGAAGGACAGACCGCCTGCCCCCGGCGCACCGACTCGATCAACCGACCGGGACCGGGTCCATAGAGCCCCGCGAGGCGCAGCACCGTCGCCGGGTATGGCCCGGTCAGCAACAACCGCTCTCCCTCCAGGAGGCACCGACCGCTGAAACCCGGCGGCTCCGTTGGCGACTCCTCAGCCACCCAATCCCCACCCATCTGGCCATACACGCCGGTACTGGAGGTAAACACGAGCCGGCGCGGCTGCTGTCGCCCTGCGCGGAGAGCCTCGATCAGGTTGCGCAGCCCGTCGACATAGGCCGCCCGGTACGCCGCCTCGTCGAAGCGCCCGGCGGAGGCGGTGTAGAAGACGTAGTCAAGCCCCGCGGGCAGGACGTTCAGGGAGGCACGATCACGCAGGTCGGCGGACAGGGGCCGCAGTGGCTCCGGCACGGCGTCCGCGTGACGTCGCAGACCCCACACCTCATGCCCATCCGCTGCCAGCAGACCACCCAGCCGGTTGCCGACCGCGCCGCAGCCGGCAATCAAAATTCTCGGCATCTTTCCCTCGCCACGACGTTGTACTTGAGAGTACGCGGCTCGTAGCGACTCATCATCCCCGCACAACTGGACGCCGACCCAATGCGGTGTGAACGGCCTGAAAGACAACCGCCGGGGGGCATTCGCCCCCCGGCGGGGTCACCCGCCCGGTAAGGGCCGCCGCGGCGGGGAGGGGACACCGCGGGGATCGCGCTCACGGGAGCGGGTGGCACGCGGCACGAGCACGGAGGAGGGGTAACTCGTGCGGCGTGGATTCGTCATCGTCGATGTTCTCCAGCAATCACCACGATCGAGGGCCTCCACGTCGTTCTCTGGCGCGTGAGGAACACGGCGGATGGCCGTCACCAGTCCAGCGCCCGCCACGCCACGCGGGCCGCCCCGTCGAATCACGTAGCCGTACCACCTTCCCGTCGCGCTCGATGGATGCCGCCACGACCAGGTCGTCGTCCACGGGCGCGCCGGTCACGGTGACCTTCTCGCCCTCGTTGAGACGTAGTGGCTGATCCGGACCGGACGCCGGACCCAGCATCACGTACCAGTGTCGGCTCTGACCATCGTCACCGGTGGCATCGATGTATGTGTAGGTGAGATCGCGCCTGCCACGGGGACAGGGCGCAAGCATCACAGGGGTCTCGACCGTGCCGGTGATCGTCACCTGCGCGTCCCAGTCAGCGGCACATGGGCCGCGTCCCGGCAGGGCCATGCCGTCTTCCGAGGCAAGCACCAGGATCGCTCCAAGAACGACCACTCGCCACAGGTTCCTGGCTTTCGAATTGCGCATCACTGTTTCCCTTCACTCGGTCGATGGCGGACGACAGAACGTCGCCCGCCGCGTCGATCATCGCCCCCGTTCACCGACGTGGCCCGCCGCCACGACCACCGCCGTGTCCGCCGCTGCCGGCACCAAATCCGGTGCCGTCCATCGGCCGTGGCCGGGTACCATCCCCGGGGCCGAGACCCGTGCCGTCCAGCGAGCGTGGTCGTGTGCCGTCGCCGTATCCGGGCCCCAGGTCGTCCAGGGTCTCATCGGCCCCCCGCGGGCCGCCGCCCGACCCCGTGCGATCGATCGCACCGGAGCCCATCCCGGCACGCGGCCCGAATCCGTACGCGGCAAGCTCCTCCGGAGACATCTCTTGAATGCGTTTCTGAACCTCCGTACGGAACTGCTCCCGTTCTTCCGCTGGCGCGTCGCGCAGCGTGCCGCGCAGCGCCATGAGCTCATCGGTGGAGTAGCTGGAGTAATCCGCCGCCCAGCCGGTGGCGGGAGCGAGCGTAAGCACGACAGCGGCGGTCCCCATTCCCGCGAGAAATCGCTTGGTCCAGGTCGTCTTCATGACTTACCTCCGCTGATCCCGGCAGCACCATTGCTGCCTTTGTGGTGCACCTTGCAGGTCGTGTGCCAGTCGTCGTGCCCACCGGAGATGCCGCGAGATCAACGCGTTGTCCCGCGGACCGGGCTCGACGACGCGCACCATTGTGGTGCAGTGCACCGGATTGATGCGCAGTAGGTACGTGCTGCTGTCCACGGAGGCCCCATGGAAACAGTCGAGTCGGCGCGTCTCGGGGCCCCGCCGCCGACTGGCATGAAAGTTGATAGAGGAAGAGCGCGTCCCGCCACGAACGATGATGGCATTGTCTGGTCTGCCCGTTCCCCGGAGGTCCATCATGAATGCGGCTCACCTGCACCTCGTCATCAACCACCTGCCCATCATCGGAGCCTTCCTCTCCCTTCCGCTGGTCGCAATGACGCTATGGCGGCGCGGTGATCGCGGCCTGTTGCTGGCCGTTGCGCTCACTTTGGGCCTGACCGGCGCCGGCGCCCTCGCCTCGCTTCAGACCGGGGACCCAGCCGAGGAGATGGTGGAGCACCTGCCGGGAGTCGCCGAGTCGCTGATCGAGACCCATGAGGATCCCGCGGAGGTCGCCGCGGGGCTCGCCGTCGCCACGGCCGTCGGCGCCATGATGCTCTTTGCCATGGCATGGCGGCGTGACAGCCCTCTGCCGTCTGCACTGATCGCAACGCTGCTCCTCGCCACGGCCGCCACCTCGGGCGCCATGACCTGGACCGGCAAGGCCGGCGGGGCGATACGCCACCCCGAGATCCGTGGTCAGGCGGTCGGCGTTACGGCCGCGATCACCCAGAATGGGCACAACGAATTCGACGCGGACGACTGACCCGCATTTCTCACCATGCACCTGCTACGACCACGTCACCGCGCGCGTCTCCTGGCCGGGTCCTCGACAGGCCGCAACCCTGCCTGCGGGCTCGGACTCGCGGGCCAACCAGGATCCACGCACGTTTGCGTGGCCTCGCGACGATTCCTGGTGAACAATGCGGGTTAAAATGGATGCCTGCGGTAGCCATGCCCTGTCTGCCGGCGACTCCATGCGTACCACAGTCCCTTCTCCGACCGTCCCCCGCCGCCAGCAGGCGGCGCACGGCTGGCTACTCGGTGCGGCGGCCCTCACCGCCCTGTTCTTCCTGGTGGCGGGAAATGGCTTCCTCGACCTGCAGCGCGAACGTACCAATCTTATCCGCCTGCTGGAGGCACAGGGGCAGACCCTGCTGCGCACCGTCCAGCAGGGCGCGGAAAATGCTGCCCGCGCCGCAGACCAGGTAGAGGCCTTGCTCGCGGAGCGGCTCCTCGACGTCGCCCGCGATGTGGCCCGGCATCGCGTCGGTATCGACCTGAACAACTCCGTGCTGATCGAGTATGCGCGCCGCCACGGCGTGCATCGCATCGTCGTCCTCGACGAGAAGAACCGGGTGGTCGCAATCAACCACAGCCACGGGCGCGATCCGCGTGCCAGGCACGCAGTCGAGATTGCCGCACCCATTCTACGCGGTGAGCGGCGGGAGCTGGTGGTCGGCTTCACCCAGGGACATAACCGGGCACGGAAGATGTTCGGGGTGGTCGTGACCCGCAGCGACGCGCCCGGTGCGGTGGTCGCCACCCTCACGGCCGACACGGTCTACGCATTCGTTTCGCGCATCGGCCTGGCGCCGCTCCTGGAACGGATGACCTCTTCGTCCGGAATCATCGCGGCGGCGGTGTTCACCGGCGATGGGGAGCGTCTCATCGGCTCCGGTGAGAGCCCACCCACCGCGCCCGGACACGCCCGCGGTGTGGTCACAGTCCACGATGAACGTCGCTACCGGGTGAGTGGGGCCATCAATCTGCCCCACGACGAGGTGGGCGCCGTGGTCCTCGACCTATCGCTCGCGCCGTTGCACAAGCTGTCGCGTGAGGCGTACCGCCACGTCGCGATCTCTCTCGGCGTGTTTGCCCTGTTACTGGCCGTGGGCGCGGCCCTCTGGCAACTGGAGATGCGCCGCCGCGACAGCGCCCAGACCGCCATGGTCGAAGGCGAGCGTCGTGCCCTCGTGCAGCAGCTCGCTGGCAAGGTCGCCCACGAGGTGCGCAATCCCCTCAACGCGATCGGGATGGGGCTGCAACGCCTCGCCCGCCGCCACCGGGGCGATACCAAGGACGCCGAGCTCCTTGCCATTCTCGAAGGGGAGGTGCGGCGGCTCGACGGGCTCGTGGAGGACTTCCTCGACCTCACCCGCGCGGCACGCATCGAACGCGTGGCGTGCGATCCGGCCGAGCCGGCGCGGAGCGCCGTCGGCCTGCTCCAAGAGGAGGCCGCCGCTGCGGGCGTCACGATCACCCTCGATGATCGGCGCGCGCCGGCGAGTGCCACCTGCGATCCCGCCAAGGTCACCCAGGCCTTGGTGAATCTGATCCGCAATGCGGTGCGAGTGTCACCGGTAGATTCTGCGGTCACGGTGGCGGTGGAGCCCCTAAGCGGTGGCATCTGCTATCGCGTCTGCGACCGCGGGCCTGGAATCCCCGCCGATCAGCGCGACCGCCTCTTCGAGCCGTTCGTCTCCCGCCAGCAAGGCGGCACCGGCCTCGGGCTCCCGGTGGTACGCGAGATCGCGGCGGCACACGGTGGGTCGATCGAGCTACTGGATCGGGACGACGGCGGCACGTGCGCCCGGCTCATCGTCAACCCGCCACCGGATGGGGCGCCATGAGCGAGGCGACGATCCTGGTGGTGGACGACGAACCCGCCCAGCGTGCCCTCCTCGCCGACTTTCTCCGGGACGAAGGGTACCAGGTAGCCGAGGCGAGCGAGGGTAGCGCCGCCCTGGAGCGGGTCCGTAGCGGCGGGATCGATCTCCTGCTCACGGACGTGAGGATGCCGGGCATCTCCGGGGAGGAGTTGCTGTACACGGTACGCGAAGAGAGCCCGCATCTGCCGGTGCTCCTGATCACCGCCCATGACACGGTCGAGCAGGCGGTGACGGCCATGCAGTCGGGCGCCTTCAGCTACATCGCCAAGCCCGTCAACCTCGACGGTCTCCTCGCCCAGGTGGAGCGTGCCCTCGAGCATCGCCGTCTCGCGGAGGAGGTGGAGGCCCTGCGCAGCGCCGCGGGCCGCGCGCCCGACGTTCCCGACGTCGTGGCCGAGAGCCCCGCCATGCATGCCGTGCTGTCAGAAGCGGCGCGGGTCGCGCCGCGCCGCGCCACCGTGCTCATCACCGGCGAGAGTGGTACCGGCAAGGAAGTGGTGGCACGCGCGATCCACGCCCTCTCGGGACGAACCGGTGCACCGTTCATCGCCGTGAACTGCGCCGCATTACCGGAAACGCTCCTGGAGAGCGAGCTGTTCGGCCACGAGGCTGGCGCCTTCACCGGTGCTGTGCGGCGCCACACCGGGCGCTTCGAGCAGGCCCATGGCGGCACGCTGTTCCTCGACGAGGTCGGCGATCTGCCGGCACCGGTGCAGGTCAAGCTGTTGCGTGCCCTGCAGGAACGTACGATCGAACGCCTCGGCGGCACGGATTCGATCGCGGTGGACGTACGGCTGATCGCCGCTACCCATCACGACCTGCAGACCGCCATCCACGATGGCAGCTTCCGCGAGGACCTCTATTACCGGCTCAACGTCGTGGCGCTCCACCTCCCGCCGTTACGCTCGCGCCGCGCCGACATTCCGCCGTTGATCGACCACCTTCTGGAACGCATCAACCGCGACAATGACACCGGTGTCACCGGCGTGAGTCGTGAGGTATTGGAGGCGTTCCTGCGTTATCCGTGGCCGGGCAACGTGAGGGAGCTGCGCAACGTGCTAGAGCGCGCGGTGGTCCTGAACCGCGGCCGGGTGATCCACCTCGATGACCTGCCGCCGGCGTTTCGCGCCCCGCCGGAGAAAGGCCCCATCGCGGGAGGCTCACTGGTGGAGAACGAACGGGCGACGATCATCGCCGCGTTGCAGGAGGCCGCCTGGAACCGTGGCGTGGCCGCCGATCGCCTCGGCATCCATCGCAACACCCTGCGCCGCAAGATACGGGAGCTCGGGATCACGCCCCCGGCGAGTGGCTGACGCGCACCGCTGCGAGGGTCGCGAATGCCACCAATCCGGGGGCACCGCCCTACCCGTCCGGGGACGGTGTCCTGTCAGTGGCACCTCAGCCCGCCACCTCCAGCAGCTTGACCTCGAAGATCAGCTCCTGACCGGCAAGGGGATGGTTGCCGTCGAGCGTGATGGTGGTGTCGGTCAGCTCGGTGATGATCACGTTGCTCACTTGGCCGTCCTCCGATGTGATCTGCAGGATCGATCCCACCACGGGCTCGATCTCCGGCGGTAGCTGGCCGAGGTCGACCGTGGCGACCAGATCCTCATCCCGATCCCCGTAGGCGCGCGCCGGTGGGATGGCCAGGGTCTTCTCCTCGCCCTCCTGCATCCCCACCACCGCGTCATCGAATCCGGGAATCACCGTACCATCGCCCAGGGTAAACTCGAACGGCTCCCCCTCGACGGAGCTATCGAAAATGGTGCCATCCATCAAAAAACCACTGTAGTGAATCCGCACGGTGTCCCCGGACTTCGCCTCGGTCATGGTCTTCATCCTCATCGCGAACGAGTTCTACGGCCTGGGCAGCAGCATCGAACCCCACATCTTCTTGCACGCCGCCCACGTCATCTCAGTACCGCGTGGCGAGCGGTAGGTCAACACCGGTTGCCGCCCACTGTGCACGCCCACCAAGATAGCGACCCACGAACACGACCCGTTACCGGAACGGCGCCGTGGAATCGCACTATGTCGTATGCCCGTCCATGGGGACCCGATGGAGCCTCGCTATTACTCCGTACGTATGCGTGCCAGCCTGCACGGCCGCCACGTCTCCGGGGCGGAAGACCTGGTCGATCGAGCAGCGGTCGCGACGACCACCGGTCAGTTCGCCGATCGCGCGCTCACCGCCGGGCGCGTGGATGAAGTGGTCCTACAGGTGGAACCGGTGACCACCTCACCGACCGAGGTACCCCTGTTACCGCTGTTCACCGTCGCGGTGGAGCTCACCGAGACCACGGCCGCCGCAAGGCACCTGTTGCA
>JASFUG010000006.1:0-30069 GCA_050050395.1 Nitrospirota bacterium | reverse complement strand
AGGGGATCGGTGCGACGACCGCCGACGCCATCCGCTGGGCGGTACGGGAGGAAGCGGCGCGCTACCGCGCGAGCGACAAGGTTGCCGGTTGGGACGGAGCGCATCGTATGCCCCATGATCCGGCGCCGCGCTACGCGCCGGAGACAGCCACGCCGTGGCGGATCCCCTATGGCCGAGGAGACGACGACGACGCCCGGTTGTCGAGATGATGGGGCAGCACGACCCTGGCGGACGGTCCCCTACCGCTCCTGCGCCCGCAGCACCCGTTTGCGCAGGCGCACCGACTTGGGGGTGACCTCCACCGCCTCGTCCTCCTTGATGAACTCGATGGCGCGCTCCAGGGTCATGGGGGTGACCGGGGTGAGGAGGATGGCGTCGTCCTTGCCGGCGGCGCGGATGTTGGTGAGCTTCTTGGTCTTGCACGGGTTGACGTCCAGGTCGCGATCGCGGTTGTGCTCGCCGATGATCATCCCCTCGTAGACCGGGTCGCCGGGGTTGACGAACAGGATGCCGCGCGGGTCCAGGTGGAAGAGGGCGTAGGGCACCGCCTCGCCGGCACGGTCGGCGACCAGGGCGCCGGTGAGGCGCGACGGGAAGTCGCCGCGGTACGGCTCGTAGCCCTCGACGAAGGAGTTGAGGATGCCGGTGCCCTTGGTGTCCGTGAGGAACTCGCTGCGATAGCCGATCACCCCGCGCGACGGGATGGAGAACTCCATGCGCACCCGGCCGGAGCCGTGGTTCACCAGGTTGACCATGCGCCCTTTTCGCAGGGCGAGCTTCTCGTTGACCACGCCGAGAAACTCCTCGTTGCAGTCGATGAACAGGTGCTCGATCGGCTCGCTGCGCTTGCCGTCCTGCTCCTTGAACAGGATCTGCGGCCGGCCGACGGTGAGCTCGAACCCCTCGCGGCGCATGGTCTCGATGAGGATCGCCATCTGGAACTCGCCGCGACCCTTGACCAGGCAGCTCTCGTCGTCGGTGGTCTCCTCCACCTGGATGGCGACGTTCTGCAGGGTCTCCTTGAACAGGCGCTCGCGGATCTTGCGTGACTGGACGAGCTTTCCCTCGCGTCCTGCCAGGGGGGAGGTGTTGGGGCCGAAGCGCATGGACACGGTGGGCTCGTCGATGGTGATCCGCGGCAGGGCCTTGGGGGCGGCGCTGGTGCACAGGGTATCGCCGATCTCGATCCCCTCCACGCCGGCGAGGATGGCGATGTCGCCCGCCTCCACGGAGTCGGTATCGCCGATGCCGAGGCCGTCGTAGACTTGCAGGCGCGACACCTTGAGCGGGGTCGCGCGGCCGTTGCGGTCGATGCGCGCCAGGCGGTCGGCGCGCGAGGCAGTGCCGTGGACCACGCGGCCGATTGCCAGACGGCCGAGGTAGTCGGAGTAGCCGAGGTTGGAGACCAGCATCTGGAAGGGCTGGTCCGGGTCGAAGCTGGGCGCCGGGATGCGCTCGGCGATGGCGTCGAACAGCGGGGCGAGGTCGCGCCCCGGCTCCTCCAGGGTGCGGCTCGCCACGCCGTCGCGGCCGATGGCGTAGATCACCGGGAACTCGATCTGCTCCTCGTTGGCGTCGAGGTCGATGAACAGGTCATAGATCTCGTTCAGCACCTCGGCGGGGCGGGCGTCGGGGCGGTCGATCTTGTTGAGTACCACGACGATCGCGAGATTGGCCTGCAACGCCTTGGAGAGGACGAAGCGAGTCTGGGGCAGGGGCCCCTCGGAGGCGTCGACCAGCAGGATGGCGCCGTCCACCATGGCCAGGGCTCGTTCCACCTCGCCGCCGAAGTCCGCGTGGCCGGGGGTGTCGAGGATGTTGATCTTGATCCCCTGCCAGGTCACCGAGCAGTTCTTGGCGGCGATGGTGATGCCGCGCTCGCGCTCCAGGTCCATGGAGTCCATGACCCGCTCTTCCTCCTCCTCCCGGCCGGCGCGCAGCACCCCGCCCTGCTTGAACATCTGGTCGACCAGGGTGGTCTTGCCGTGGTCGACGTGGGCGATGATGGCGATGTTGCGGATCGTTGTGTTCTGTGCGAGGGGCTTCAACAGGGTCTCCGGGAAAAGGGGCGTCATTATCGTCAGCGGTTCGCGGTCGGCAATCGGCTTTTGTCTAACCACGAAGGATACGAAGGGGGAGGATGGAGCGTTTCTTCGTACCCTTCGCGGCGATTCACCGGAGCGAAAAATGGTCTGCCGAGCGCGTGACGAGGGGCGTCGCGGAGGCCGACTGATGCCGACCCTAGGTAGGGCGGGTTTCAACCCGCCGAGTCGGCCTCCCGACATGCCCCGCCTTCCTTCGTGAGCTTCGTGTCCTTCGTGGTCTACCCCCGTTGAGTCGCTTTCGCATCGACGACGGACTGCCTCGGCGCGTTGCGTGGAGGCGGGGAGTCTGATTCGATCATTCATCCGTTGCCGTGACCCGAGGAGGATTCCGCATGAACGACCCACATGTTGCCGCCAGGAAGCCCGCGGTGCTGGAGCTCGATGCCGGGACCTACTGGTGGTGCCGGTGTGGGAAGTCGGCCGGCCAGCCGTTCTGCGATGGGTCTCACAAGGGAAGCGGTTTTCAGCCGCAGAAATTGGACCTGGCCGAGAAGACCAAGGTGTGGCTCTGCCAGTGCAAGCACACGGCCAAGGCGCCGCACTGCGATGGGACCCACAAACGCCTCCCGGCGTAGGGGGTAGCGATCACGGGTAGACCGTATGGAGCGGGACGCTCCATACGGTCTGATGGAGGGCGAGGAGCCCTCCATCCACGGGGGGTGAAGCCGCCCGGACATGTGCCGGGCGGCGAGGGGGGCGCGTGGCGTCCCCCTCCATATCAGTGCGGGCTTTGCCCGCCATGCCGGGCGTAGCCCGGCCTGCGGTGTGGTCCGCAATATCGGATCTAGTCACCCGGGTGGTCGGCGCGCCGTAGGATCCAGTAGGCGACGACCATGGCGACGATCAGAGCGCCGGCAACCCCCATCTCCATCATGGCGTGACGGAAGGCCATTTCGTCATGGCCGCGGACCTCCATGGACATCTGCGCCTCGACGATCAGCACCCGCCGGATCGAGGAGATGATGACGATGTACAGGAAGGGATAGAGAGAGAAGCGGCGGCGCTGGAGGTGGCGGACGATGGTCGCCAGGACCTCCATGATGATGAGCACGAAGAGGATGTCGTTGATCGCGCGCAGGAGACCGCGGCTGGACGGGTCGCGGAAATTGACCACCGCGTGGTAAATCATCACCAGGGCCGCGGCGATCAGGACCACCGCAGCGAGGACGTGGACGCTGCGGTCCACCATCTCCAGGGCGCGGGTGATGCGCGTCTCTTTCGGGTGCTCCGGGTCCGACGGGCGCGGGGTGGTGGGCATTGGTCGTCCGGGGCGCGTGGCGGTCAGTCGCGGGTGTCCTCGATGTTTTCCGACTCATCGTCATCGAACAACATGCGGTACTTCGGCCCCTCCGGGTCGTCGAACTGACCGCTGCGCAGGGCCCAGAAGAAGATCAGCAGGAAGCCGAGACCCAGGCAGAGGGAGAGAAACACGAGGGGGATAAGGGAGGTCATCTTTGGGGGGATGGGGGACCGCCTGTGGTGGTACACCGATTACCACCGTGGAGGCTCGCTCCCCACAGTATCATCGCCGACCCGAAGGGGCGGCACCTTCCCCCCAACCCGCACCCCCCAACCCCGTCCCGTCAGTAGACGCATCGCGTTCAGGGTCACCGTCAGCGACGAGGTGGCCATGGCGGTGGCGGCGAAGATCGGGAGCATGAGGCCGGCGGCGGCGATCGGAAGGGTGATCAGGTTGTAGGCGATCGCGAACGCGTAGTTCTGAACGATGGTACGGCGGGCGGCACGGGCCACGGCGAAGGCGTCGCTGAGGGCGCGCAGGTCGTCGCCCAGAAGGAGTACGTCCGCCGCCTCCACTGCCACGTCAAGGCCGCGGGCCATGGCGATCCCCACGTCTGCGGCGGCGAGTGCCGGGCCGTCGTTGATGCCGTCCCCCGCCATCGCCACCGGTCCGTCCGCGCGTGCCTCCTCCACCCGGCGTAGCTTCGCCTCCGGCGTGAGCTCCGCCGCATAGCGGGTGATCCCTAGCTCCCGGGCAACGGCCGCCGCCGCGGCATGGGTGTCGCCGGTGAGCACCGTGATCTCGATGCCCACGTCGCGCAGGTTGGCGAGGGCCTCACGGCTGCCGGGTCGCGGAGTGTCCGCGAGGCGCAGCAGGGCACGGGCGTCGGGGGCGATCGCCACCGCCACCACGGTGTCACCGCTCTCCCACCACGCCGTGGCAGTGGCCCAGGGGTTTGGATTGCCGCCGTTCGCGACCCATGCCGGCCGGCCCAGGCGGGCGTCGCGACCGCCGACGCGGCCGATGATCCCCTGGCCGGAGACCTCGCGGATCTCGGTCGCCGGGGGCAGGGCCTCCCCGATCGGGGCCGCAGCGGCCACGGCCCGTGCGATCGGGTGGCGGGACGCGGTGGCGAGGGCCGCCGCCGCGACCATCGGGGAGCGATCGTCGAAGCCGCTCACGATGCACTGGTCCACGAGCCGGAGGCGACCCTGGGTGAGGGTGCCGGTCTTGTCGAGAAGGAGGCGGCGCACCCGCCCCAGACCCTCCAGGGCCGTGCCGTCCTTGAACAGGATGCCGCGCCGGGCCGCGGCGGCGGTCCCCGCGGTGATGGCCACCGGAGTGGCCAGGGCCAGGGCGCAGGGGCAGGCGACGATCAGCACCGCGACGGTGGGCAACAGGGCCTCGCCCGCCGGCAGGCCGCGACCCCGCCAGTAGACCCACGTGAGGGAGGCGATGGCGAGGACCGCGGCGACGAACCATCCGGCCAACCGGTCGGCGGCGCGCACCCCCGGCGGACGGCTCGCCTGGGCCATCTCCAGCAGCCGGGTGATGGCGGCGAGGCGGGTGGCCGCCCCCACCGCCTCGACGACCATTTCCACCGGGCGCGTGAGATTGAGAGTGCCGGCGGTGAGACGCGTACCGGTCTCCTTGGTCACGGGCCGCGCCTCGCCGGTGATCAGCGACTCGTCCACGTCGGTGACGCCGCGGGCCGTGCCGTCGGCCGGGATCCGTTCGCCCGGGTCGATGCGCAGGCGGTCGCCGTGGTCGACCTCCGTCAGCGGGAGCTGCTGCCATGCGTCGCCGCGCCACACGCGGGCCGTGGCCGGCAACAGTGCACCGAGGCGGTCGGTCGCCTCCGATGCCCGGGCCCGGGCACGGTGCTCCAGAAAGCGGCCCGTCAGGAGGAGGGAGATCACCATGGCGACCGAGTCGAAGTAGGTCTCGCCGGCACCGCCGAAGGTCACCTGGACCGAGTAGCCGTACGCCAGCCCCGTCGCCAGGCAGACCAGGAGGTCCATGGTGAGGCCGCCGGCACGCAGGCCGCGCCACGCCCCGCGCCAGAAGCCGGAGCCCGAGTAGAACAGGACCGGCGTGGCGAGCGCCCAGTTCAGATATTGAAGGGCGCCCTTCACCGCCGGCTCCATGCCCTGGAAGTAGCCGGCGTAGAGACCCACCGAGAGCCACATCAGATTCATGGTGCAGAAGGCGGCCACTCCGATGCGGCCCCACCACGGTGCGTCGCTGCGCCGGTCCGTGGCGGCGCGGGCGGGGCAAAGGGCGTAGCCCAGGGCCCGCACTCGAGCGTCGATGGTGATGAGGTCGATCTGTGCCGGGTCCCAACGCAGGCGCACCCGGTGGTTGGCGAAGTTGACCGCGAATGCATCGATGCCCGGCAGCCGGCCGACGCCGCGCTCCAGGAGCCAGACGCAGGCGGCGCAGGTGATGCCTTCGACCGCCGCTACCGCCTGGGCGTGGCCGGCGGCGTCGGTCTCGACGGCGATCTCGCGTGCGCCGACGCTGGGCAACTCCTCGATCTCGCTGACCGGCCGCAGGCTTGTGGAACGGCGGTCGAGGCGCGCGTAGAAGGCATCCAGGCCCTCGTCGTGAAGGAGAGTGTGGACCGCCTCGCAGCCGGAACAGCAGAACGCCGGCACTCGGCCCCCCGGAGCCGGCAGGCCGCAATGGGCGCAGGGCACGGTCACCGGACGGTTCCGCCCACCACCCCGGGCTGGCTCTCCGTGTCGATCGGCACCTCCTGCACCTCCCACGCGACCTGCGCCAGCCACCCTGCACCCAAGAAGAGCAGGACAAACAGTGCGGCGATCATCACGGGCCACAGCCACGAGCGTCGGGTAGCAGACTTCATGACCCCTTCACCACAGAGGCACTGAGGACACAGAGGATCAGCGGAAATGAGACACAGCGCTCTTTCGTGTGGGCAAAGCGCCCGCTTGTAGGGCCGGTTTCAACCGGCCGAGGCCGCCCTCTCAGGAAATTCGGCGTCCGGCGGGCTAAAGCCCGCCCTACGGATGGCAGTGTTCTCGGCTCCAAACGTTATCTCCGCTGATCCTCTCAGACGTTATGGTTGAGGTGGGCAGCCAGAGGTCGGTGGGACGTTCGAATGAACCGCAGATGGACACAAATATACACGGGTGGTTAAGGCCGGTTCGCGTGCAAGCTCGCTGCTACCGGTCCTCGTCCGCATGCAAGATTGTCGGGGGAATACCCGGACCGCAATCTGTGCCCGTCTATGTTCATCTGTGGGTTCCACCCTTGGCGAGGGGAGGCGCGTCAGCGTGGGTTCTGTGACCTCCGTGTCTCTGTGGTGAGCCCCTGATCGGGTGAGGGCACGGTGAAGGTGGTCGCGGTCGTGGCCTCGACCGGCGGATCCGCCTCGGTCAAGAGTCGCAGTTTCACCGGGTGATCTCCCGCGGCGAGTGGTTGCCATGTGTGGTGTACCAGTACGAAGCGTACCTTGCGCACAGTGCCGGGAGCCACGGTCACCGGGTTGCTCGGGGTGATCAACTCCAGGCCAGCGAGGCCTTCGGCCCATAGGGTGAGTACTTGCGGCACGTCCGTGCGGTTTCCGATCACCGCCGTGTAGCTGTTCATCAGGCGGCCGTCGCGGGCCACGTGAAAGAGATGCATGCGGTCCCGCAGTGCCGAGACTTCCACGGCGGGGCGGGCGATCGCCACCCGGGTGAGGATGACCGTGAGGGCGACGCAGGCCACTGCCATGGCCACCACGGCGGGACGCAGCACCCGCGGCTTGGGCTCGCTGGTGGAGCCGAACGTGAACTGGATCAGCTTCGGCGGGCTGCCAACCTTGGCCATGATCTCGTCACAGGCGTCGATGCACTCGCCGCACGCGATGCACTCGACCTGGAGGCCATCGCGGATGTCGATCTCCGTCGGGCACACCTTGATGCACTTCTTGCAGTCGATACAGTCCGGGTCTCGGGTACGGTCGTACTCCACCACCAGGGTCGCGCGGTCGAACAACACCCCCTGGAGCTTGGCGTACGGGCATGCCCGGGTGCAGAAGCGACGGCCAAGCCACAGCAGCTCACCGTAGAACAGGCCGAAAAGGATCAGCCAGGTCGCCCATGCCCACCCGGGCAGGCGCCATGCCGTGAGGTCGCCGAAGAACTCGCCAGGCGGATAGAAATACCAGAGGAAGGCGGTGGTGCCGATCAGGGTAACGACAAAGAAGATGCCCTCCACGGCGCCGCGCTTCGTAAGACGCATTGCCCGGCTGTCACGACCGCGGATCCGAAAGAGGCGCTGCAGGGAGTCACGCACGTCCAGCACCACGGTCTGGGGACAGGCCCAGCCACACCACACCCGGCCCAGCCATACGGTGAGGAGCAGGATCAGGGCCACCACCAAGAGGGTGGCGAGGAGCACCAGGAAGAGGTCGTCCATCCACAGTGCCACGCCGCCGACGTAGAGGCGCAGGGCGTGGCGGTCGAAGCCCAGCAGCGGCTGGCCGCCGATGGAGATGAAGGGCGTGACGAGATACGCGGCCAGGATCGCGGCCGCAAACGCCCACCGTCGGCCGCGATGGGTGCGGTACCACGGCGGGGCGACGGTGCGGCTCTTGGTGCTACGGGCGGCAGCCATTGGGGAATAGCGTACGGCACCGCGGCGGTCAAACCATCGCCGCGATACGCGCGGCGCGAACCTACGGCGGGTCGCTCCGTTGTGGGATCGCCCGCGCGGGGCGATCGAACGCCCGCGGGGCCTTGTCGGTCACGGCTACTCGTGGCCGGGCGCGTCTTGGTGCATGGGTGGCTTTTCGCCTTCGTGCTGTTCGTGGGCCTTCTGTAGGGCGGTGTAGGCCGACCAGCCACCCCACTGCGGGATGTTGGCGAAGATGTAGTAGAAGGCGAAAGCGATAAGGCCCACGGTCATGATCACCCAGCCCAGGGGGAGCTTGGTGTGAGTGCGATAGTTGATGCCGTCGGCCACCTCGTGGACGCCCTTCGTGGAGTAGGACATGGCTAGCTCCCGTCAAAACTCGTCGTTGTTGTCGTCGTCGTCGAGCACCTGATACTTGGGATGTTCCAGTCGCTCTTTGCGTTTGCCGCGCGCCCCCAGATAGTAGATCGCGATCGCTACGGTGCCCACGAGCCCGCCGATCGTCAGGAGCCCGTAGAGAAAGAGGCGCATCAGGGACGGTGAGCTTTCAGCGGTTGGCGATTGTCAGGAGCCGATTGCCAAGAGCTCATTGGCTCGTGATGTAGTTGGCGATCTTCCACAGGCGGTCCTCGCCGAGGAGGGGCCCGAAGGCCGGCATCATCCCTTCGATGCCCTCCCATGCGTCGGCGACGATGTCGGCCTCGTCGCCTTTCTCGTGGTCGACGAGCTCGGTCATGGTGATGCCGGTGCCCACCTCTCCGTGGAGTTCCACGCCGTGGCAACCGGCGCAGTGTTCCATGAACAAGGCTTCGCCCTCGGCGATTGCGGCGGTATTGCCCTCGTAGGGGTTGACCAAGTCGGCGCGTGGAGTGGGGATGGCCGCCGGTGTCCGTGGAATCGCTGTGCCGAGGTATTGTAGGTAGGCGACCATGGCGTCGAGCTCGGTCTTGCCCTCGAGGTCGGCGAGTCCAGCGTCGGTGATCGGGTAGCCGAGGACCTCCAGCTTCCTGCGGGTGTGGGAGGTATCGAGGCTTCGTTTCTCCAGCCACGGGTACGGGGGCATGGTCGAGCCGGGGACGATCGCCTGTGGGTCGACCATGTGGCGGTAGTGCCAGGTATCGGGATAGCGACCGCCGACCCGGGCAAGGTCGGGCCCCGTGCGCCGCGACCCCCAAAGGTGGGGCCGGTCGTACTCGAACTCTCCCCCACGAGAGTATGGACCATAGCGCAGGACCTCGGAGTAGAGGGGCCGGACCGTCTGAGTGTGGCAGTTGTTGCACCCTTCACGGATGTAGATGTCGCGCCCTTCGAGTTGCAGTGGCGTATACGGCTTGGCGCTTGGCATCGGCGTGACGGTCGATTTCAGGAAGAAGGGCAGGGCGGTGGAGACGATCGAGCCGATCGCGAACACTATCACGGCCGTGATCAGGAATACGGTTGCGTTGCGGTACATGGCTCCTCCGGTGCGGTTAGCTGTTGGGTAGTCGGCTTCAGCCCGGTCGCTGAGTACGGACTGCTGATCGCTGACCGCAATATCAGGCGTACGCCTCCTCCACCGCGATCTCCTTGGCCGAGCCGCGGATGGTCATGGCGATGTTGTAGGTGAAGAGGAGGACGCCGAGGAAGAAGATCACCCCTCCCGCGGCGCGCATCTGCCAATAGGGCACGATGCGCGTGACGGTCTCGACAAAGGTGTAGGTGAGTGTGCCGCCCGGCTCCATCGATTTGAGCATGGCGCCCTGCTGTATGCCGGCAACCCACATGGTGATGTTGAAGGTGAGCTGCCCCACCACGGCGAGCCAGAAGTGTGTGTTGGCGAGACCCTGGCTGTAGATCTCGGTCTTCCACAGACGCGGCACCACGTAGTAGAGGGCCGCGAAGATGATCATGGCGTAGAAGCCCATGGTCCCCATGTGAACGTGGCCCGGGACGTAGTCGGTGTAATGGATGAGCTGTGAGAAGACGCGCGGTGCCTGCAACGGCCCCTGAATCACCTGTAGCCCGTAGAAGGTGATCCCGGTGACGATGAATTTCACCAGGTAGTTGTCACGCATCTTCTCCCAATGGCCGCCCATCGTCATATAGACGTTGAACACCGTCGCCCACGACGGGGCGATCAGCACCAGAGAGAAGGCGATGGCCACCGTCTGGAGCCACTCCGGGACCGGGGTGAGGATCAGGTGGTGGGCGCCGGTCCACAGGTAGAAGAACATCAGCCCCCAGAAACCGAACATCGAGAGGCGGTGGGAGTAGATCGGTGCCTGGGTGGTCTTCGGTAGGAGGTAGTAGATCATCGCCGTGGGGGTAAAGGTGAAGAAGAACGCCACCGCGTTGTGGCCCCACCACCACTGGACATTGGCGTCGTTGACCCCGGAGTAGACCGGGTACGATTTGAACAGCGACACCGGTATCACCGCACCGTTGCCCAGGAACAAGATCGCCACGCCGATCAGGGCGCCGATCATGTACCAGAGGGAGGTGTACATCTCCCGTTCCTTGCGGACGTAGATGGTGCCGATCACGTTGATCGCGAAGAACACCCAGATCACCACGATGAGGATGTCGATGGGCCACTCCAGCTCGTGGTACTCCTTGGAGGTATTCATGCCCAGGAGCAGGGAGAGGGCAGCCAGCACCACGGTGATGTTCCACAGCCAGAGCTGGAAGCGTGCCAGGCCCGCCGAGAGCAGATTCACTTTGCACAGCCGGCGCACCATGTAGAACTGCATGCAGAAGAAGCTACCTGCGCCGAAGCCGTAGATCAGCGCGTTGGTGTGCAGGGGACGCAGGCGTCCATAGGTGAAGTAGGGGCCGAGGGGGGTGTGCGCGAAGTTGAGGGCCGGATTGGCGAGCTGTGCCGCGATGACGATGCCGACCAGCATCCCCACCACTCCCCATACGATCGTCCAGATGGCGTAGGCCCGCATGACGCGAATGTCTGCTACCGAACGTGGGTTCATCAGGATCTCCTCTGCGTGGCACCGCCGGTGGTCGGTGCAAACTCTCCCTGTGTCGCGTCGGGGTCGGCAGCCTGGTGTGGGTTACCGCACTGGAGTGCCGACGACTCTCCCCGGATTTGAGCACGGAAACGTGGCTCTGGGGAGGGGGAACGGCGACTATGGATCGTGTCGCCGCAGGAAGGGCGGCGGTTGCTACCCGGCGTTGAACTGCAGTACCTGGCCCTGCATCTCGCGAGCGCGCTCGCTCATCACGGCCGCAGTTGCGGCGACCTGTTCCACGAGGGCGGTGTTGTGCTGATTGCCCTCATGGACTTGCCGCAGGGCGAGATTCACGGACTCGATGCCGGTCGCCTGCTCCTGGCTGTTGCCGGCGATCTCCGCCACCAGGGTTCGCACCTCGCTGATCGACTGGAGGATTTCTCCGAGGGTCTCCCCGGAGCTATTGACCAGCTTGGTGCCGGTGTTCACCCGCGCCACCGAGTCGTGGATCAGACCCTTGATCTCCTGCGCCGCCTTGGCCGAGCGACGCGCGAGGTTTCTCACCTCGGCGGCCACCACGGCGAAGCCCCGACCATGCTCGCCGGCGCGCGCCGCCTCGACGGCGGCGTTGAGGGACAGGAGGTTGGTCTGGAAGGCGATCTCGTCGATCACGTCGATGATCGCCGCGATGCGGTCGGAGGACTCGTCGATTGCGGCCATGGCCGCCACCGCCTCCCCGACCACCGTGCCCCCCCGATCGGCGACCAACTGAGCCTCGCCGGCAAGCGTCTTGGCGCGATCGGCGCCCTCGGCGCTGAGCTGCGCGGCGGTGGTCATCCGACCCATGGCTTCCGCGACCTCCTCCAGGGAAGTGGCCTGGACCTCGGTGCGGCTGGCGAGGTCCTGGTTGCCCGCGGCGATTTCCTGGGAGGAGCGCAGCACGTCATCGGAGGCGCGGTGGAGGGTCTCCAGCGCTCCCGCGGTGTTGTCGACCGCACGATTGACGGCCGCGCTGATCCGCCCGTAGTCCCCCGGGTACTCCCCGACCATGTGGCGGGTCAGGTCCCGTGCGGCGAGCCGTTCGAGGACCTCGGTCGCTTCGTGGAGAGGGGCAATGATGGCGTCCAGGGTCTGGTTGAGTCCCTGGACGAGGTCCCGATATCCGCCATGGAAGCGCTCAGGATCGCCACGCCGATCGAGCTCCCCGTCGCGCGCCGCGGCCACGAGCTCGCCCGTCTCATCCACCATTCCGTGAAGATTGTTTTGCAGGCGCGCGAACGACTGGCTCAGGGCGTCGTTGTCGCTACGTGGCGTCACCTCGGAGGTGAAATTTCCTTGGCTGAGAGCGTCAGCCAGACCTGCGATACCCTGGATGTAGTCGATGGATTCCCGGAATGCGTCAGCAAGAGCCCCGACCTCGTCGTTGGAACGGTGGGAGATCACCTGGTGAATGTCACCCAGGGCGATGCGACGTGCCGTGTTCACCATTGGATTCAGAGGGCGTAGCGCACGGATCACGAGCAGGGCGAACGTGGCGATGCCCAACATTCCCGCGATCACCGAGGCGATCGTCAGACGCGTGAACTCCTCGGAGATGGCGATGGTCGACGCCAGGTGGCCGGTAAACCGGTCTACCTGGGTCTGACGGAACGCGGACAACCGCTCGCGGAGGTCGGTGGCCAGGCGTTCGATCGCGCCGATCTTGGTCTCGTCGAAGTCGTCGCCGTTGAGGATCGCGTTCACCACGGTGTTAACCGTGTCCAGGTAGACCCCAAAGGTCGCCGACAGCTCATCGACGGCGACGTCTTCCGTGAGGGTTTGCAGGGCGGTGACTTGCTGCCGGAATGCGGCGGCCACGGTATTACCGGTTTGTAGTGCGGGCTCGTCCGCGTAGTGGATGGCCTTGGTAAAGCCGTGCTCGATGTCACGAAGGCTGATGGCAAGCTCGTTGACCGCGGCGATGGTCGGGTAGGTCTGGCCCGTGGTCTCACGGGCCATTGCGCCGACCTTGATGCTCTTGATCACGAAAACCGAGCCGATCGCGATGATTGCTACGGCGGCCGCGGCCAGCCCTGCAGTGACTTTGGTCTTGATGAGCATTGTCTATCAGCACGACCGCTGGGGCCGCCGTGGCGCGAGCGACGCGTGTGAGGCGCGAACCAAGGGCGCGGAGTGCCAAGAAAAACCCAGCGTGATGGATGGATTTTTCGGAGGGTAGGCACAGGACATTAGCGCCCATGCCGTGCACCACGTCGACAGCGGGAGGTACCGGAGACGAAGGTGCGGCGATGCAGCTCCCTCTCGGTGTCATCGGCGTCGCCGTGACGACGGCGTGCGCCGCCCTAAGCCTTCTTGTCGCGCTGCCGGCGCTCCTCGTCGCGGCGATGTTGCCGGCGTACCGACAGGATCACCAGCTCGCCGAACACGATAAACCCCAGCACCACACCCATGAAGATGAGGTCGACCGGGTAGATGTGCTGCGCGGTGGGCATTACTCACTCGGGTTGCGGTCGACGCGATGCTCGAAGCGGCCCTTCGCACCGGCCTTGACCTTTGCCCCCGACAAGCCGGCCTCCCGCAGCAGCACCGAGCTCGGAGTGTATCCCATGGCGATCACCTTCTGGTCGTTGACGTGCTCCATCCACTGGGCGATGCGCGGGACGGAGAGCAGGAAAATTCCAGAAACAATCGTGAAGATCCACATGGCCGCCTTGATGGCGTTGGTCACCCGCATCTCAATACCTCACAGGAGGGGAGAAAAGAGGGGCGCAATGGTGCCCTGTGGGGACGGTATCGACAACCGGCCACGATCAGCAGCCATCCCGAGACCTCGATCCTTGCACAGGCTCGCGCGGCTACAGCCAGTCGAACCAGTCGTCCTGAGATTTGCAGTCCTGGACCGTCTCGCCGGACCAGCGCATCGCCACTGGCAACAGGCCGAGGACCGAATCGAGGCAGGCGCGCGCGGCCTTCGGCCCGCCGGGCAGTGCGAGCAGCACCGTGGTACCGCGGATTCCCGCCCGGGGGCGGGTGAGCGCCGCCACCGGGCTGAGCTTGCTCACCGCTTCCCACATGATCCGCCCGACGGCAAACAGGTATTTGTCGCTCAGCTCCATGATGAGCTCCGGCATGAAATCGTTGGGGGCGATCCCGATCGCGCCGGTGGTGACGACGGCCCGGTACTCCCCGCTGGCGACGCAGTCAAGAATACGCTGCTTTACCTTCTCCCGGTCGGCCTCGATGAGCTCCCCGCACACCATGTCTAGGCCGGTCTCGCTGGTGCGCACCAGCTCTTCCAGGATGCCGCAGGTGTTGGCCTTGCGGCGCTCCTCGAAGCAGTAATCGACGATCGATAAGGTCAAGATCTTGGCCATTGGGCGCCTCCACTGGCGAGAGAACCGATACCCCCTGCATGGTGATCAGGGATGCGGCGCGACGCACATCGCCGTGACCACTCCCCGTGCGCGAAACTTTAGCTCAACACAGGGGGATATACATAGGGGGGCGGCCGAGACTCTTCGTCCCAATCGCGTCTCGATCCGGTGGATTAATCGGTGTCGAACCGGAAGCGAAGCGCCTCGCCGTCGAGGCCGATGTGTACGGTGCCGCCCTTCGTCAGGCGGCCGTACAGGATCTCGTCGGCGAGGGGTTTCTTGATGCGTTCGGCGATGAGCCGCGCCAGTGGGCGCGCCCCGAACGTGGCGTCATGGCCCTCGCGGGCGAGCCAACTCCGGGCGTCGGGCTCGAGGACAAAGAAGATCTTTTTCTCCGCGAGTTGTCCCTCCAACTCCATGAGGAACTTGTCCACCACTCGTTCCACGACCGGCATCGGCAGGGCCGAAAACGAGATGATGGCGTCGAGCCGGTTGCGGAACTCCGGGCTGAAGGTATCGCGCAAGGCCTTTTCCTCGCCGCCGGCTCGCGTTTGCGGGGTGAAACCGAGGGGTGGCGCGGAGAGGTCCCGGGCGCCCACGTTGCTGGTCATAATCAGGATGATGTGACGAAAGTCGGTCTTGCGTCCGGTGTTGTCGGTCAGGGTCGCGTGGTCCATCACCTGCAGGAGGACATTGAAGATGTCAGGGTGTGCCTTCTCGATCTCGTCAAGGAGCAGTACCGCATAGGGGTTGCGCCGCACCTCCTCCGTGAGCAGCCCGCCTTGGTCGAAACCGACATAGCCAGGCGGCGCACCGATCAGGCGCGATACGGCATGGCGCTCCATATATTCGCTCATGTCGAAGCGCAGGAACTCCACGCCCATCGAGACCGCGAGCTGCCGCGCAACCTCGGTCTTGCCAACGCCGGTGGGGCCGGTAAAAAGGAAGGATCCGGTGGGACGGTCGGGCGCCGACAGCCCGGCACCGGAGAGCTTGATGGCGGTCACAAGGGCCGCGATCGCCGCGTCTTGGCCGAACACCATGCGCTTGATGTCGTCCTCCAGGTGCTCGAGCCGTTTCCGGCTGGCAGTCGAGAGCGTGCGCGGCGGGAGTTGCGAGATGCTCGCAACGATCCGTTCGATGTCGTGTGGCGTGACACTCGCCTTGCGCCGTGAGGGCGGGAGGAGGGCCACCTCCGCGCCGGCCTCGTCGATCACGTCGATCGCCTTGTCCGGCAGGTGCCGTTCCTGGATATAGCGTGCCGAGAGCTCGGCCGCGGTGCGCAGGGCGGCAGCGGTGTACCGCACTCCGTGGTGCGTTTCATAGTGTGGCTTGAGACCGCGCAAGATGCGTACGGTCTCGTCGATGGAGGGCTCTAGGACGTCGATCTTCTGGAAGCGCCGTGCCAGGGCTCGGTCCCTCTCGAAGTGGTTGCGATACTCCTCGAAAGTGGTGGATCCGATGCAGCGCAGCTTGCCGGTGGCCAGGGCCGGCTTGAGCAGGTTTGCGGCGTCCATCGCACCACCGCTGGTCGCACCGGCGCCGATGACGGTGTGGATCTCGTCGATGAACAGGATGGCGTTCTCGACCTTTTCCAGCGCCTTGAGCACGGCCTTGACGCGCTGCTCGAAGTCGCCCCGGTAGCGTGTGCCCGCGAGCAATGCTCCCATGTCCAGGGCGTAGACCGTGGCACTCTGCAGAGGCTTTGGTACCTTGCCCTGCTGGATGTGCAGGGCGAGCCCCTCGGCCAGGGCGGTCTTGCCGACACCGGCATCGCCCACGAACAGCGGGTTGTTCTTACGCCGCCGGCACAGGGTGCGCACCGTCCGGTCGATCTCCCGCTGGCGGCCGATCAGCGGGTCGATGGTACCGGCCGCGGCGCGCTCCACCAGGTTGGTGGTGAACGCCGCGAGGGGATCGGGTGTGCTGCGTGCGCCCCCCTCGTCCTCTTCCTCCGCCTCGTAGGGGCTCGGTACCTCGTCTTCGAGCTTGGCAACGCCGTGCGCCAGGTAGCTCACCACGTCGAGGCGCTCGATCCCCGTCTGACGCAGGAAATAGACGGCGTGGGAGTCGCGTTCTCCGAACAGGGCGACGAGGAGGTCGGCGGCGCGCACCTGCTCCTGGCCGGACGACTGCACATGAATGACCGCGCGCTGGACCACCCGTTGGGTGGCGAGGGTTGCCATGGGCGTGTTGTCGACGCTCTCCGGGAGCGGCTCCATCTCGTCGAGGAACCGCTCAACTAGCGTGTGGATGGTCTCCGCATCGCCACCGCAGTGGTGCAGAATCTCGCCGATCTCCTCCTCGGCGACGAGGGTGAGCAGCAGGTGCTCAAGCGTGATGAACTCATGGCGTCGCCGCCGAGCCTCCTCCACGGCCGCCCGAAAGACACGCTCGACCTCGGACGGATCCATCACGCCGGCTCCATTGTGCACTTGAGTGGGTGTTCGCGTTGCCTCGCAAACTCCTGCACCTGCACGACCTTGGTCTCCGCCACCTCGTAGGTGAACACGCCCGCGACGCCGATACCCCGCTGGTGGACGTTCATCATCACCTGGTGGGCGCGCGGCTCGTCCATGTGAAAGAACCGCATCAGCACCGCTACGACGAACTCCATAGTCGTGTAGTCGTCGTTGTGCAGGAGGACCTTGTACATCGGCGGCTCCTGGACTTTCTGCCGCCGTGCAGTAAGGGTTTCCTCTTCGTGCTGGATGCCTTCACGTTCCGCCATAGCGCGAATTGTATCCTATCCCGCGCTTCTCACTACGAAACGCCCCGACCGAGCGACTCCCGAAGTCCGGGCCTACCTCTTTATGAGCGGCCGACAATCCGCGAGCTAGCCGGCTGGGGGCGATCCAGTTGGACATGCGTCTGCGCGATCGGACGACGATCCGCGGTAAGTAACGCGGGCCGGGTCGCGGATGTCTGCTACCGTGGGTGCGGGCGCATCCGTCCTCAGTGAGGATCCGTACAAACGGTGCGGCCCCCGGGGGCGGTAGGCCAGTTTATCCCTTCTTCTTGTTCGGGGCCTTCTTGGCCGCCTTTTTCGGGGCCGCCTTGGCCTCTGTCTTCTTCCCGCTGGGCTTTCGGCTGTACTTCTTCTTCGCCGGCGCCTTCTTTTCTGCCGCCTTGCGTGGGGGCGATTTTGCCTTTCCGCCGGGCTTGGCTGGCTGTGCCGCCTCGGCCTGCTCCACGCCCTCCTCAGCCACGTCGCCGAGGCGCTTGAGGGCCGCCTCCTTCTTGCGGTGCAGGACCCGCTCCATCGCCTCGCCTGCGGCTTCTTGCGCCGCTTGCTTCGCCGGTGTCAGACGGCCCGAGCGCGCCAAGGCATCGGCCGCGGTCCTACGGGTGACGGAGACCGTTTCTGCGGCTTTGGCGTCGAACTGGGTCTCCGACGCCTGTCGTTTTTTACGCAGGTCCGTGGAGGAGAGCTTGTATGGTTTGAGCTTGGCCTCGGTGCCGTCGATGAATTTGAGACCCTTGGGTGACAGGATGCCCCGCTCGGTGATGAACGCCGTTACGAGGGCGGCGGGGGTGACGTCGAAGGCCGGGTTCCATACCCGGGCTCGTTCAGGCGTGATCATGGTCCGGCCCATCACCAGCGTGATTTCCTCTTTCTCGCGCTCCTCGATCGGTATGTCGGCGCCGGTCTTGGCGCTCCGGTCGATGGTGGAGGTGGGCGCGGCCACATAGAGCGGTATGCGATGAGCGTTGGCGAGGACCGCCAGCGAATAGGTGCCGATCTTGTTCGCGAAGTCACCGTTCGCCGCGATGCGGTCCGCGCCCACGATGACGGCATTGATTCGCCCGACTCGCATGAAGTGTGCCGCCATGCTGTCGGTGATGACCGTGTACGGGATGTTGTCTTCGTCGCACTCCCACGCAGTGAGCCGCGCCCCCTGAAACATCGGCCGGGTCTCGGTGATCACGACCGAGATACGTCGCCCGGCGCCGATGGCGGCCCGGACCACCCCCATGGCCGTTCCATAACCGGCGGTGGCGAGGGCGCCGGCGTTGCAGTGGGTCAGCACATAATCACCGGAGTTGAGCAAGGGCGCGCCGGCCTTGCCGATCGTCTCGTTGGTGGCGATGTCACCGTCACGGAGTTTGTTGGCGGCGGCGAGCAGGATCTTGACCCGCTCCGGCCCCGGCTTGGCAGCGCAGCCCTCGCCAATCGGCACCATCTGGTCGATGGCCCAGGTGAGATTGACCGCCGTGGGGCGTGCCTGGCGCAATGCTTCGGCCGCGCCATGGAACGTTTCCAGGAAGGTTTGGGGATCGGCCTCCATCTTGTTTTGTGCGACAAGCGCCAGACTCATCGCCGCGGCGATGCCGATCAACGGTGCCCCGCGGATAACCAAGGTCTGGACCGCATCGATCACCTGGTAGTGGTCGGTGAATTCCCGGTAGGTGGTCTCTCGTGGTAACAGGCGCTGATCCAGGACGCGGATCCGGTTGTTCTGCCACTCGATCATTTTGTAATTCATCGACACGGTTCCTCGTGTAGGGGAAGGCAAGACGACGTCCCGCGGCACGGCCCGACGGTGAAGCTGATGTGGGGAAGCGGCGGACTATGCCGGTGGTGAATGGGTCTTGTCGCCAGTGGCGAGGCGGTAGAGGTCCTCTTCGCGTAGGACGGGAATATTGAGGCGCAGCGCCTTGTCGTGCTTGGAGCCGGGATTGTCGCCCGAGACCACGAAACTTGTTTTTCGACTGACGGCGGACGCGGTCCGGCCGCCATGGGCGACGATCCACTCCTCGACCTCGCTACGCGGCCGGCTCAGGGTGCCGGTGAGGACGAAGGTGAGCCCCTGCAAGGTCTGCGGCGTGGACGACCTCTGTGCCGTGAATTGCAGCCCGGCACGTTCCAGCCGTGTGAGCACCGGACCATTGCGCGGGTCGTGGAAAAAGCGATAAACGCTCTCCGCCACCACCGGGCCGACCTCCGACACTGCTTGCAGGTCCTCCTGACTGGCGTCGCGCAACGCGGCCAAGGATCCGAAATGGCCGGCAAGGACCCGCGCCGTCTTCTCGCCCACGAACCGGATTCCCAGGGCGTAGAGAACCTGCTCGAAGGGGCGTTCGGTGCTGGCCTGGATGGCGCGTACCAGGTTGGCCGCCGATTTCTCGGCCATCCGGTCGAGGTCGGCAAGGAGCTCCGGCGTCAGGTTGAAGAGGTCGGCGTAGGTGTGGATGAGGCCGCGCGCCAGGAGCTGGCTGACGATGGCCGGGCCCAACCCGTCGATGTCGAGGGCCCGGCGGGAGCCAAAGTGAAGGATCGCCCCTTCGACCTGGGCGGGGCAGTGGACATTGATGCACCGGTCGACGGCGCCGTCCGGATCGCGCAGCACCGGGCCATCGCACTCCGGACAGGTCGTGGGGAGGCGAAACGGCGCACCGCGTGGCGGCGAATCGCGTTCGAGCACCGAAACCACCTTGGGAATGATGTCTCCGCCCTTTTCGATTTCCACGAGATCGCCCACACGGATGTCCTTGCGGTCGATCTCGTCTTGGTTGTAGAGGCTCACACGACTCACTGTCGTGCCGGCGAGGAGGACCGGTTGGAGGTGGCCTACGGGGGTGAGTTTGCCTGTGCGTCCGACCTGGACCTCGATCGCCTCTAGGGTCGTTGCTGCCCGATCTGCCGGGAATTTGTATGCGATCGCCCAGCGCGGCGACTTGGCGGTAAAACCGGCCGCGTCGCGTTCCGCCGGATCGTCGACCTTCACCACCACGCCGTCGGTCTGGTAGTCGAGCTCTCGCCGTACAGCGCGCCACTCCACGCAGTAAGCGATCGCCGCGTCGATATCGGCGCAGGTCTGGTAGTGCGCCTCGACGGGAAAGTCCCACTCCTGGAGTTGCTGGAGCCTGCGGTGGTGGGGTTGTGTCGCCTCCTCGCGGGTGTGCGCTTCGTAGGCGAAGAAGGCCAGCGGGCGGCGTGCGACCTCTGCGAGGTCGAGGGTCTTCAAGGTCCCGGCGGTGGCATTGCGCGGGTTGGCGAGGGGCTCTTCCCCCTGCTCGGCGCGGGCGGCATTGAGGGAGTGAAAACCGCTCAATGGCATATAGAGCTCACCCCGGACCTCGAGCTCGTCTGGGGCCGCAGGAAACCACTGGGGAATCGCGGCGATGGTCCGCACGTTGCTCGTCACATCATCTCCCCGGCGTCCATCCCCGCGGGTTATGGCCTGGCGCAGCTCGCCGTCCGTGTAGCGCAGTGCCAGGGCCACGCCATCGATCTTGAGTTCGCACACGTAACCCGCGCACGGCTTCCCGAGCACACGGGTGAGGCGGGCGTCGAACTCTCGTACCTCTGCCTCGGAATAGGTATTGCCGAGGCTGAGCATCGGGATGATGTGCTGCGCGGTAGCGAAACCCTGCGGTGCCAGGTCGCTGCCCACCATCTGGGTCGGGGAATCGGGGGTGATCCACTCCGGATGTCTCTCCTCCAGCCGTCGGAGCTCGGCGAGCAACTCGTCGAACTCCAGATCCGTGTATGGGGTGGAAAGCCCCTGATAATAGGCAGTATTGGCCGCGTGTATGTTACGCCGGAGGGTGAGAAGGCGTTGTTTCTCGGCCGAGATCGCCATGGGCACCCAGTGTCGTCCGTACCATTGCGAAAGAAACGCCGATTGTATGGAAATGCCGAGGCACATCAAGCACCTGCCTGCACCATTCGGGTCGTTTCGGTGCCGAGACGGCCATGACCCGAGACGACATGCCGCCCCGCCATGCGCTGGAGCGGTCTGTTTCGCACCGGCGTTCGCGGCGCTATGGCATGCACCGCGCGGCTGTTTGCCTTCGGCTGGGGGGATTCCCGCTGCCGGTCGCGGCCGTGTTCAGGCGATGATCGGGCCAGATGCCTGGATGATCTGGTTGCGATCCTTACGTTTGGCCGCGTACAGCGCCGTGTCGGCCGCTCGGATCAGCTCATTGGCCGACAAGCCATCCATGGGATAGGCAGCGATGCCCCCGGAGAAGCTTAATGTCCCGTTGGGTTGTGTCTCTTTGTGGGGGAAGGGATGGTCGAGGAACAGGCTTCGGAACCGCTCGGCGAAGTGCAGCGCGTCGTCGCGATTCAGGCCCGGCGTGAGCACGATGAACTCCTCGCCGCCGTAGCGCGCGCAGATATCGACCGCCCGCGTATGTTTGCGAAATAGTCGGCCGACCCGTCGCAGGACTTCGTCCCCGGCCAGGTGGCCGTGGGTATCGTTGTAGTGCTTGAAGTGATCGATATCGAACATGAAGACTGCAAGGACGCTGCCGTTGCGTTGCGCCTTGCTGATCTCGATTTCGAAGTGCTGCTTGAAGAAGGTCATGTTGTAGAGACCCGTCAAACCGTCTCGGTTGGCTCGCTGGGAGACCTCCTCAAAGGCGCGGTTCCCCGCCAGCGCGGTAGAGAAGAGATCCTTCAACGCACCGAGGATCTGACGCTCGAACCGGGGACGACGGTCGAGCTGTTTCAGGGTGATCATCCCCAGGGAGCTCCTCCCGTGGATGAGGGGAATGTAGATGTCGGCATCGATCGCCTCTCCCGCGCCAAACACATGGGTGCGCACGAGGCCGGTCTCCTTCGGAAGCTGCGAGGCGTAGGTGATCAGTCCGCGTTCGCCTATCCAGCCGAGCCGGCCGTGGCCGAATGGATAGATCTCTTGCCGTAGCAGCTCGTGGTCGATACCGGTACCCACCCACGGGATGTAGCCCTTCTCTTTGGTGAGGAAGATACAGACCTGCCGGGCTGGCAGCATCGTCTGGATGATGCTCAGGATCTGCTCGCAGGTGGAATCCACATCCTTGCTGCCACTTAGGCGCTGGGCGAGATCCGGGATGCACCGCAGGAGCTTCTGGATTTCGGCAATTTCATCCTGCAGGTCGGAGATTTCGGTCTGTAGGCGGCGGGTCTGTCGCTCGTGACGCCGTTCAATGCCGCGCTGCTCGTCGTGCCAACGGCGAAGTTCGCGGCGTCCCCGGGAGGCCCCGGTCCGGTAGCCGAGAATGGTGGCGATTACGACAAGGGCGATCACCACGGCAAATGTGCCGCCGTGATACCCTCCATGACCTACTGCGACGAGGTTGGACCAGAAGTGCAGCTGAGGCTCCCTTCAGGTTTTTTGGGGGGGAAGACCGCGACGGGCAATCGGCTCATCGGTGACCAGGGAAGAGCGCTTGATCGCTGGCTGGGAGTGGCCGAGCCTTGCGTCCGGTTCTACAGATGAATCTGCATCGACCGCGTGTCCCGAGCCTGCGTGTAATACCCGTGTTGAGCTCCTCGCGAGCCCACAGCTCGACTGGCATGTGTGGCGTCACGCACGCGGTGGGGCGGGTATGCTTGCCACCGGGACCGCCGCGACCCGGCGCGTAGGCGCCCGACCTACCTGGATGAGAGGCGTGGGCTGGCCAACATGACGGACCACAAACGGAGTGAATCGAAGCAGCCCGGGGTGGTGATTACCGGCGTTGGACCGGCCTCGGTAGGGGAGCGCCTGGGACTGCTGGAGGGTGATCGGATCGTAGCGATCAACGGGCGGCCCGTGCGCGATTTGCTGGACGTGCAGTTTTACGGTGCGGCGGCGGAGCTTCACCTTGTGGTCGAGCGTGCCGACGGCGACGAGTGGGAGCTTTCCGTCACTAAGGATGCCGGCGTCGGCTTGGGGCTCGAGCTGCAGCCGATGGAGATCCAGACCTGCAACAACAACTGCGTGTTCTGTTTCGTTTATCAGAACCCTCGCGGGCAGCGGCGCTCCCTATACGTCAAGGACGAGGATTACCGGTTCTCATTCCTGCACGGCCACTACATCACTCTGAGCAACCTGACGGACGAGGAGTACCAGCGGATCATCGAGCAGCGCCTTAGCCCCCTGTATGTCTCGGTGCACGCCACCGATCCTGACCTGCGCGCTGATCTACTGCGCGGTAAACGGATGGCGCCGGTGGTGCCACAACTGCGGCGGCTGATCCGGGGCGGCATCACGCTGCACACCCAGATCGTCCTGTGTCCGGGGATCAACGACGGCATCCATTTGACGCAGACGATCCAGGATCTGGCCGCACTTCATCCAGGGGTGCGCTCGGTCGCGGTGGTGCCGGTCGGGCTCACCGACCACCGCGAGGGCCTGCCGGTGCTGCAACGCGTGGACGAGGCGTACGCGCAGCGTTTTCTTGGGGAGCTCGAGTCGGTGCAGCGCGAGAATCTGAGCGTCCTCGGCACCCGTTTCGTGTTTGCGGCCGATGAGTGGTTCGTCCTCGCAGGGAGAGCAATACCCGCCGCGGCAGAGTACGAAGGCTATCCGCAGATCGCCGACGGCGTGGGCGCGATGGCGCTGTTCCGTGAGGAGTTGGCGCTAGCGTTGCCTCACCGGCAGCCATCCAAGGGCCGGTTCTGTTTCCTCACCGGCAAGCTTTTCGGTCCGACGCTGGAGAAGCATGTGGCCGCTGTCGAGAAGGCCTTCGTCGGCTGGCATGGGCGGGTGGTGTCGTTGGAGAACCGGTTTCTGGGCGCAGGGATTACCGTCGCCGGCCTGTTGTCGGGCGACGATGTGCGCCGTGGGCTTGCCCAGTGTCGTCCGGGAGAGATCCCGGTCATCCCCGACGTCATGCTCGCCGAGGACGGCAATACGTTCCTCGACTCCGTGACCGTGGTGCAGCTCCGGAGGGATGTTCACCCGGGACTCACGGTCGTCGCAGCCAGCGCAGAGGGGTTGTTGTCCGGCGGAGACGATCGCTCATTGTGTCATACGTCGCATTGCTCATTGTGAACTCATCTCCGACCGAAGAGGACGACTGCGTACCATCTTTACCCCACACCAGGGCATCCGGGAGGCGCTCCAGCGCTGTCTTATGCACGCAAGAATGTGCTGTACGCGGGATTCGGCTTCAATATCGTCGCTGGGAGGTGCCGTGGTGCGCGCCGTCCGCGGCTCCCATGGAGTTCGACCCCGCATGTTCCGTGTCGCGGTTGGGCACGGCGTCGCCCGGTTAGTGCGCCCGGCGGCTGGAGGGTCTCGTGAAGTCCACCTGCAGGGGACACTAGCCGGCGCGGCGACTCGGTCCACGCTATGCACGTCATCCGGCGAGGTCGGGTGGCAGCGGACCCGCCACGGATGGGTGGTCCACCGATCTCACCATGCCAGACGCTGCGCGGCAGCATCGACGCCAGCCGACGACGGGATCGGTCCAGTAGCGGCGCACGTGCTGTCGTCCGAGATCAGGTCGTAAGGAGTAGATGTGGCGAAGAAGCTGGGCGCCATGCTGGTCGAGGCCAGCCTGATCACGGAAGAGCAACTCAAGGAGGCCCTTGAGTGCCAGATGACTCAGGGCGGGCGTCTCGGCTCGAACCTGATCAAGCTCGGCATGGTCGAAGAAGACGAGCTGCGCAACTTTCTCTCCAAGCAGCATGGTGTGTCGACCGTCGATCTGGACCATGCGGCGATCGACCCGGTGGTCGTGAACCTGATCACACCCTCCGTCGCGAAGCAGCACCACATCATGCCGGTCTCCAAGTCCGGGAACGTTTTGACCATCGCCATGGTCGATCCCCTCGACATCTTCGCGATCGAGGACGTGAAGTTCATGACCGGCCTCAACGTCGTGCCGATGGTCACCACGGAATCCCAGATCCATCGCAAGCTCGAGGAGGTCTACGGCCTGGGTGACAGTGGCACCGAGGGCCACTTGGCGATGGTGCTCCAGGACATGGAGCAGGGCGAAGATTTGGCCGTGCTCGCAGACGAAGACGAGGACCTCAACATCGGGGACATCAAGAAGGCGATGGACGATGCGCCGGTGGTGAAGTTGGTCAACTTCCTGCTGATGGACGCCATCGACAAGCGGGTCAGCGACGTGCACATCGAGCCGTATGAAAAGGTCCTGCGGATACGCTACCGCATCGACGGCGTGCTACAGGAGGTAATGAAGCCGCCATACTCCTTGAAGGACGCAATCACCTCGCGGATCAAGATCATGGCGGAGCTCGATATTGCCGAGCGACGTCTCCCGCAGGACGGCCGTATCAAGCTGCGGACCAAAGGGAGAGAGGTCGATATCCGCGTTTCCACCATTCCCACGATCTTTGGCGAGAAGACCGTCATGCGCCTTCTCGACAAGGGCAACCTGATGGTGGATTTGCAGATGCTCGGCTTCGATCAACAAGAGATGGATGTGCTCGTCGAGGCGATTCACGCGCCGTTCGGGATGGTGCTGGTCACCGGCCCCACCGGTAGTGGCAAATCGACCACTCTGTATTCGGCCCTGTCCCAGCTCAACAAGGTCTCGGAGAACATCATGACCGCGGAAGACCCGGTCGAGTACAACTTGATGGGTATCAACCAGTGCCAGATGAAGGACAAGATCGGCTACAACTTCGCCGCTGCTCTGCGCTCCTTCCTGCGCCAGGATCCAGACATCATCATGGTCGGTGAGATCCGCGACCTGGAGACGGCCGAGATCGCCATCAAGGCGGCGCTCACCGGCCACTTGGTCCTTTCCACCCTTCATACCAATGATGCGCCCAGCACGGTCAACCGAATGCTTAACATGGGAGTGGAGCCGTTCCTGGTGACCTCGTCGGTGAACCTGATTCTCGCCCAACGTCTGGCGCGACGGGTTTGCAGCCAATGCAAAGTCGAAACGCCCACCCCGAGGGAGGTCTTGTTGCAGGTGGGGTTTACGCCGAAGCAGGCGGACGGCGCGGTGATCTACCAGGGCACGGGTTGCGACCAGTGCGGTGACACAGGATACAAGGGCCGGGTAGGGCTCTACGAACTGTTCAAGATGACCGATAGGATCCGGGAGATCGTTCTGCGTGGCGGCTCTGCGATTGATATCAAGGCAGCCGCCGTCGTAGACGGCATGCGCACATTGCGCATGGCCGGGATCCGGAAAATCATTGATGGCATTACAACGATCGAGGAAGTCCTTCGGGTCTCCATGAGCGACGAGAGGTAGGTCAGCCAATGCCGACGATGGATGAACTGCTGCGGACCCTCATTGACAAAGGGGGGTCCGATCTCCACCTGACCGCGGGGTCACCACCCCAGGTGCGCGTCGACGGCGTGCTCGTCCCGCTCGAGATGTCTCCCTTGTCCGGCGCCGAGGCCAAGCAGCTTTGCTACTCGGTTCTCACCGATGCCCAGAAACAGCGCTTCGAGGAAAACAATGAGCTGGACGTGTCATTCGGCGTCAAGGGCCTGAGCCGGTTCCGAACCAACCTCTTCGTGCAGCGTGGCACCGTCGGCGGCGCGATCCGCGTGATCCCGCACGAGATTCATTCGTTCGAGCAACTCGGCCTTCCTCCCATTATTGGCAGCCTCGCCGAGAAGCCGCGTGGTCTGGTGCTGGTCACCGGCCCCACGGGTAGCGGTAAGTCGACGACGCTGGCGTCGATGATCGACAAGATCAACGAAGAACGTCACGAGCACATCGTGACCGTGGAAGATCCGATCGAGTTCGTGCATCGTCATAAGAAGTGCATCGTTAATCAGCGGGAAGTCGGGGCAGATACCCAGACATTCGGCTCGGCTCTTAAGCATGTATTGCGCCAGGATCCCGATGTCGTGCTGATCGGTGAGATGCGAGACTTGGAGACGATCGAGGCGGCCCTGACCATTTCAGAGACTGGCCACCTCGCGTTTGCTACCCTGCACACCAACTCGGCCGTGCAGACCATCAACCGCATCATTGATGTCTTTCCGCCCCACCAGCAGGCGCAGATCCGCGCACAACTATCGTTCGTATTGGAAGGCGTCGTCTGCCAGCAGCTCTTGCCTAAGGCCACGGCTAGTGGTCGCTGTATGGCCATGGAGGTGATGATCCCGAACGACGCGATTCGTAACCTAATTCGCGAGGACAAGATCCACCAGATCTATTCGATGATGCAGACGGGACAGTCAAAATTCGGAATGCAGACTATGAATCAGTCCTTACTGGACCTTTATCGTCGGCGCCTGATCACCTACGAGGTCGCCGTACGCCGGTCCGGGATTCCGGACGAGATTCGGGAGATGCTGGCTCGAGAGGAGGCGGGCCTCAACCAGCCTGCGGGACGGTCGGCATTCCAGCGCAGCCGCGCGTAATTCACTGCGGGGACAGAGATGGCAACGTTTACCTGGGAAGGTGTGACAAGGCAGGGCGCGGTTCAAAAAGGGACGGCCCGCTCGGCGAATCGCGATGCATTGACCGATTCTTTGCGTCGCAAGGGCATTCGACTCACCGGCGCGACGGAGGTCCAAGAGGCCAAACGCGGTCTGGCTATTCCTGGGCTGGGTGGCGGTGTTCCCGAGAAGGACATCGTGATCTTCACCCGCCAGTTTGCCACGATGATCGACGCGGGTTTGCCGTTGGTCCAGTGTCTCAACATCCTCGCCACCCAGGCAGAGAACCCGGCGTTCGGCAAGATCCTCCACCAGGTGAAGAGCGACGTCGAGGAGGGTGCAACCTACGCGGATGCCCTCGCCAAGCATCCCAAGGTATTTAACAACCTATATGTGAACATGGTGGCCGCCGGAGAGGCCGGCGGTATCTTGGATGTCATCCTGAACCGCCTCGCGGCCTACATTGAAAAGGCCATGGCATTGAAGCGACGTGTGAAGTCCGCCATGACCTATCCGACGGTGGTCTTGACCATCGCCGCCGGCATCATCGCCGTGATCATGGTGTTCGTCATCCCGTCGTTTGCCAAGATGTTCGGCAGCTTCGGTGCGGCTCTGCCCTTGCCAACCCGCATGATCATTGGCCTGAGCAACTTCATGGTGAACAACATCCTGTTCATCATCATGGGCATCGCCGCATTCATCTGGGCGTTCAAGATGTGGTACGCCACGCGGTCGGGTAAGAAGCTCGTGCACCGGGCGTTGTTGCGGGCGCCGATTTTCGGGATTCTGATCCGCAAGGTCGCGGTAGCGAAGTTCAGCCGGACCATGAGCACATTGATGAGCTCTGGGGTACCGATCATTACCGGGCTGGAGATCGTTGCCAAGACGGCCGGTAATGTGGTGGTGGAAGAAGCGATTAACGACGTGGCACAGAGCCTGAGCGAGGGCAAGACCATCGCCGAGCCGTTGGAGGCGACTGGCGTCTTCCCACCGATGGTGGTGCAGATGATCGGCGTCGGCGAAAAGACCGGCGCGCTGGATGCCATGCTGTCGAAGATTGCGGACTTCTACGACGAGGAGGTGGATGCGGCGGTCAACGCCCTGACCTCGATGCTCGAGCCACTGCTCATGGTCTTCTTGGGAGGCAGTATTGGCTTCATCATCGTCGCCATGTACCTGCCGATCTTCAAGGTGGCCTCCGTCGTGGGATAGCGCAGCCGCTTTCGTCATGGGGTGGGAACTGCCAGCCCCGTACCGGCGCGGCCGGTAGCGTTGTGGATATTCAGGACCGGATGACGCGCCGGCGTGAAGGGCGAATCGCGACGGGCCCTTGGGGAGTCCTCGTCACCCGCTTTGGACTCCACAGCTTCGTCTTAATCCTGGTGCTTCTGCCACACCTGTCCCCCGTCGTGGCTCTTCCCACAGTGGAACTGACTCGACTCTACCCCCTCGTACCCGCGCTGTATCTTTCGATGGCTGCTTTCGCCTACTGGTCCTGGCGCGGTACCGCGGAACGGGGCAATGTGTCGGCACAGCTAGCCAGCGACGGGCTATTTCTCGCGTGGCTGACGGGACTGACCGGGGGGTTTGCATCACCTTTCATCGTTCTCTACCTGATCCTGATCTATGCGGCCACCTGGCTGCTGTCACCACATGGGGGAGCGATCGGTCTCGCCGGCTGCATTGCCGCGTATCTCGGCGTGGGCTGGTGGGCAAGTGGCGGACAACACCTGGCCGGTTTTCTGTCGGCCCTCAATCAAGAGGTAGTCCTCTCTACGCTCTTCGCATTTGTCGCAACGACTGGGCTCACGCATCTTCTCGCGGCGCGACAGGAGGTGGAGCGTCAAAACATGGCGAGGCAGGTAGCCCGGTTCAGCAGCCTTCAGGCATTTCACACATCGATCGTGCAGTCGATTCATAGCGGACTAATCACCCTGGACCGGATGCTGCGCATCACTTCGGTGAATCCTAGTGGCGCGGATATTCTCGGCCAGCACGCGATGGCTCTGCTTGGCAAACAGGTAGCCGAGGTATTTGCCCTACCAGCGCAGTTACGAGGCCGCCTCGACGAGGGGGAACGGGGGATCCGGCTCGAGTGCGGGTTCGAATCACAACGTTCCGGTGAGCGGGTCGCCGGTGTGAGTATCTCCCCACTGGTTGACGACCGAGGCATGGATGTCGGCTATGTCGTCAGTTTTCAGGACGTCACGGACGTGAAGCGGTTGGAGGTGCAGGTCAAAGTCCGCGAACAACTCGCCGCTATCGGCGAGCTGTCGGCGCGCCTCGCGCACGAGATCCGCAATCCGCTCGCCGCGATCAGTGGATCGGTACAGGTGATCTCCACGGAACTACAGATGAGTGGTCCAGAGGCTCGGTTGATGGATGTGGTTGTGCGTGAGAGCGATCGCCTCAGTCAATTACTGAATGATTTTCTGTGCTATGCGCGGCCTCGCCCGCTGTGCAGCGACCTCGTGAACGTGACGACATTAGTGGAAGAAGTGGTCGAGTTGTTTTGCAACGATCCCGGGGCGCACGGCGTTGACCTCCATGTCGCATCGTCGAGCGGATTGCACTACGGCGAGATCGATGGTGAGGCGTTACGTCAGTGCCTCAGCAACCTCGTACGCAATGCACTACAGTGCCTACCTTCCGAGGGGGGCCAAGTGATTGTGGCAGTCGATG
>JASFUG010000005.1:0-33489 GCA_050050395.1 Nitrospirota bacterium | reverse complement strand
CGCGACGCCCCCCCTCGTGGGCCAACGGCACGGGTAGAAGATATGTACGCCGAATATTTCTTATAAGTATTTGGTTTAAAAACGTCAATCGCCAACGAAGCGGCCTCGTTGCCGAGACATAAGGCGTCATGTATATGTTTTGTACATATCAACCAACCCTACTGGAGGCCTCACGGTGCATCACGCCACCTCGGTGTTTGACCCCAGGCATATCGGCCCGCGCGTGGCCCGCGCAGGTGCATGCCGCGGTGCGGGCCTCGAAGCGCCGACGACGCAGCGCGACCGGAGCCGGAGCCGCTCCGAAAGGAGCTCCGCATGACTGCGGCTGACCTCGCCATCGACCTGACGGAACACGGCCTGGTACCCGATGCCATCGTCCGCAGGGGCATACGTCGCCTCCTTAGACAGCGCCTCGCCGAGGTCGACGCCGACGACTGCGAGCGTTCGGCCGATGCCCAACACGCCTTGGTGCAGGCCATGGATGCCGCGCCCGTGGCACCCCTCGCTCACCTGGCCAACGAGCAACACTACGACCTGCCCGCGGATTTCTTCCGCGCCGTGCTCGGGCCACGCATGAAGTACAGCTGCTGTTACTGGCCCGCCGGTACCGACACCCTGGAGCGGGCGGAGGTCGCCGCCCTCGAGACGACCTGCGAGCGGGCCGGGATCGAGGACGGCATGACGGTGCTGGAGCTCGGCTGCGGCTGGGGCTCACTCTCCCTGTGGCTCGCCGAGCACTACCCCCACGGCCGCATCACGGCGGTGTCCAACGCCGACACACAACGGCGCTTCATCCTCGCCGAGGCGGCGCGGCGCGGCCTGCACAACCTCGACGTCGTGGCTCGCGACATGAACGACTTCGACACTCAGGCCCGCTTCGATCGCGTGATCTCGGTCGAGATGTTCGAGCACATGCGCAACTATGGCGTGCTCTTCCGGCGCATCCACGACTGGCTGGTGCCGTCCGGCCGCTTCTTCCTGCACATCTTCTCGCACCGTAGCGCGCCCTACGCCTTCGTCGATCGCGGCGCCGGCGACTGGCTGACACGCCACTTCTTCTCCGGCGGCATCATGCCGAGCGACGACCTGCCGCTGTATTTCCAGCGGCAGTTGGGCCTGGTGCGGCGCTGGCGCTGGAGCGGACTCCACTACCAGCGGACCGCCAACGCGTGGCTCGCCAACCTCGACCTGCACCGGGAGCAGATCCAGCCGATCCTGCTATCGCATTACGGGACCGAGGCAGGGCGCCGCTGGTGGAGCCGGTGGCGCCTGTTCTTCATGGCCTGCGCCGAGCTCTTCGGCTACGACCGGGGCGAGCAATGGCGGGTCAGCCACTACCTCTTCGAGCGCCGCGCCCGAGCGAACGGCGGCCCTCAATGAGCGGCCGCCGGGCGCTGCGCGTCCTCGCCAACGTCCTGGCCTTTCAGGCAGGGTGGTTCGCCTGTGTCCTGGGGGGTGCCTACCAGCGGCCCTGGCTGGGCACGGCCGCGGCGGCGGTGATTGTCGCGGCGCACCTTGCGGGCGCCGGCGCGCGCGCGAGGGAGGCGACCCTGGTGGGGCTCGTCGCCCTCATCGGCTTTGCCTGGGACAGCGCCCTGGTCGCTGTCGGCTGGTTCCATTATGCGTCGGGCACCATCGTCGACGGTGGTGCCCCTGCCTGGATCCTCGCGCTCTGGGCGCTATTCGCGACCACCCTGAACGTCTCCCTGCGGTGGCTGCGCGGCCGCCCGCTCCTTGCCGCCGCCCTCGGCGCGGTGGGAGGGCCGCTCGCCTTCTATACCGGCGCCCGGCTCGGCGCCGTGACCCTCTCCGACCCCGCCATCGCCTTGTGCGCGCAGGGGGCCGGCTGGGCGGCGCTCCTGCCCATTCTGAGCATACTCGCCCAGCGGCTCGACGGCATCGACCCACCCCTCGACGAAAGACAGCGACCATGTTTGATCTCCAGGCCTACCTTCTAGGGCTCACCGCCATCGTCGTCATGGCCCTGGCGGCCTGGGGCGTGGGGAGCCTTCGGCGGGACGTGACCGTCGTCGATAGCTTCTGGTCCCTGTTCTTCCTCGCCGCGACGGTGACCTACACGACCCAGGTAGCCGACCCGGGCCCCCGCGCGACACTGGTGCTCTGGGTGGTCGCGCTCTGGGCCCTGCGCCTCGCCGGCCATCTCACCTGGCGCAACCATGGCAGGTCCGAAGATCACCGCTATCAGGCGATCCGGCGCAGCCACGAGCCCCACTTCGCCTGGAAGAGCCTCTACCTCATCTTTGGCCTGCAGGGGATCCTGGCCTGGGTGATCTCCCTGCCCCTGCTGGCCGCGGTCACCGGCCAGCAGCCTCTCGGCATGTGGGACGCCGCCGGCATCGCGCTGTGGCTCACCGGCATGGTCTTCGAGGGGCTCGGCGACCTCCAGCTCGCCCGCTTCAACGCGCAGCCGGAGAACCGCGACCGGGTCCTGGACCGCGGCCTGTGGCGCTATACCCGCCATCCCAACTATTTCGGCGAGTGCTGCGTGTGGTGGGGCTATTACCTGATGGCGATGTCCGCCGGCGGCTGGTGGTCGATCGTGTCACCGCTGCTGATGACCTACCTGCTCTACAGGGTATCCGGCGTGGCATTGCTGGAACGAGACATCCACGAGAGGCGCCCCGCGTACCGCGACTACATCGCCCGCACCAACGCCTTCCTGCCCGGCCGGCCGCACCGTGCCACATGAGGTGGGGACCGCCGTTCACGCCATGGCCGACCGGTTCCACCCACGTCTCCGCATCGCCCTCATGACCCTGGCGCTCGCCACCGCGTGGCTACCCTCCCCCGCCCCTGCCAGCCAGGCGAGGACATGGGACTTTGCGGTCTCTCTCGACGACACCGAGATCGGCTCGCACCGCTTCGTACTGACCGATCGCGGCCAGACGCGGGAGCTGGAAAGCGCTGCCCGGTTCAACCTCAAGGTCCTGTTCATCAACCTGTACACATATACGCATGATGCCCGCGAGATCTGGGCGGGAGACTGCCTGCGATCACTCGCGGCAACCACCAACGACGACGGCGAGCGCATGGCCGTCGACGCTCGCACCGACGGCGATCGATTCGTCGTCCGTACGTCGCACGGAACCACAACGCTGCCGCCCTGTACCATGACCTTTGCCTACTGGAACCCGCGAATCCTGGAGGCCGACCGGCTCCTCAACCCGCAGACCGGCGAGTACGTGGACATCGCGGTCACCGCTCTGGGAAGGGAATCGATCATGGCGCGTGGCGCGCAGGTGTCGGCCGATCGCTTCGCGCTCCGGGCCGACGACGTGCGCATCGACGTCTGGTACTCACCGGAGCGGGAATGGCTGGCACTGGAGTCGCTCACCGAAGACGGTCGCGTCGTGCGCTACCGGCTGCGGTGATCACCGGCGCCGCCGTAGACCGTCGGATTTGAAAGAAGGAAGCTGAGCGGAACACGCCGGACGCGGCAACACGGAGTCACACCATGGTCAACGCCCCTGATACCGGCCGCGTACTGATCCTCGGATCGACCGGCTTCGTCGGCGCGCGGCTGGTCAGCGCGCTCGCGGCCCGCGAGGTTCCCCTGCGCCTGCTAGTCAGAAGCTGGACCAAGGCGCGAGCTGTGATCCCCGACGGAGCGGACGTGGAGGTGATCCATGGCGACGTGCTGAATCGGGAGTCGCTGGAGCAGGCGCTGCGCGGCATCCACAGCGCCTATTACCTGGTGCATTCCATGGGCGGCCGTAGCCTGTTCGCCGACACAGCCTACGCCCGGAAAGACCTGGAGGCGGCGAAGACCTTCATGGCGGTCGCGGAAGAGACCGGCCTCTCCCGGCTGATCTACCTCGGTGCCCTGGGCGAGTCGGGGCCCAATCTCTCGCCTCACCTGCGCAGTCGTGCCGAGGTGGCCGAGGTGCTCTCCTCGGGCTCCCCCGCCGCCACGATCCTGCGCTCCGCCATCATCATCGGGGCGCACGGCGCCTCGTTCGAGATGCTACGCTATCTGGTCGAGCGACTGCCGGTGATGGCCTGCCCGAAATGGATCGATACCCGGATCCAGCCCATCGCCGTGCAGGACGTCGTGGCGTATCTGGCGGGTTGTTTGTTCAACCCCGAGACCGCCGGCCAGACCTTCGACATCGGCGGCTCGGAGGTCTTCACCTACCGCGAGATGATGCAGCAGTACGCGGCGGCCCGCGGCCTCGCTCCGCGGATCATATTCCGCCTCCCGTTCCTTACCCCCCTGCTGTCCGTCTACTGGGTCGATCTGGTGACGCCGGTCCCTTCCGGGGTGGCCCATCCCCTCGTCGAGGGGCTCAAGAGCGAGATGGTCTGTCGCGAGGACCGAATCGCCGAGTACCTCCCCCTCGACAAGACGCCCTTCGCCGAGGCGGTGCGGATCGCCGTGTCCGAGGAGACCTCCGGCCCGGGAGCGCGCCGGCGATGAAACCGTGAACATCGAGGTTGCCATCGACATCGCCGCGCCGGTCGAGAGGGTGTGGGAGGCATTCACCGATCTCCGTTCCTGGCGCCACTGGAACTCCGTGCTCCGGTGCGTGCCGACCGCCGGCGCCGCTCGTCTCGCGGAAGGCGCCAGGTTTCGGTGCAGTATTCGCGTGTTCCCGCTCCCGACCTCCTTCGACGTAACGGTTGTCGACATCGTCCCGTACCGGCGGCTCGTCTGGGTGACCCGCTGGCTGGGGATCGACGCCCGGCACAGATTCGTCTGTAGCCCACAGGCCGACGGGGGCGTTCGGATGACGAGCCGCGAGCGATTCGGTGGCCGCACCATGGCAGTCCTAGGGCCATTGTTTCCGGTGTGGCGCATCCGCCAACTCACGCTCGCTCTGCTCCAGGACCTCAAGGCCGCCGCAGAACGATAACAGTTCCGCTTTGCTCGCCACTTCGAGGGGGCGGCGTTTCTACCCTTCGACCACTCACAGCCGCAGTGAACAGAGGCCCAATCTGTTCCCGAACCGGCGGGCCGCGATCTCCACGATCGGCCGGCGGATGAATCCGTAGCGGCCGTGGCGTGCCAGGCGCCGGACGTAGTCCCGATCCTCGGCGACCTTGACGGTGGTATCGAAGCCGCCGATGGCCTCCAACCGTCACATCGGCACCCGCGGCGCGGGCGAGCTCCACGGTGCGGTCACACGATCCGGCATCGGCCACGATCACCTCGTGGACCGGCAGCGTCTGGCGGGCGAGTGATTCGAGAAGCGTGGGGAGAAAGAGCTCCTCGTTGAGTGTCGGGACGCCCACGCTGATGGAGCGCCCGTCGCTCATCGCAACCGTTCAGGCCGGTCACACGCGCATCGCGGGTCCACGGGGCAGGCCCTGCGCGCCAGGCCATCGGCGGCGCGCGGTACACCGGGACCGGCCGATCCCACGGCTCGACGCAGCGGCGCCGTGGTGCCCTTCCTTGGATGGCCGGCGATCCGGACGGATGAAGCGGACTACCTACACGCCATCACGCCGGACCTCGCCGTGAGTCGACAACGAACACCGCTGTGACTTCGGCGTTACCAACCGCGCGGGTTCCTTCTATCGACATAGCGATACCGATCCAAGCCACTTGCCTACGCAGGCGAAGACGGGAGGTCCCAATCGCTCTGTGGCCACACGCCTGACACCTGGCACCTCGCTTGCGGAGGGTCCTGCCGACTATCCGCCCCCTATCTCATACCTGGCGGCGCACGCACCGCGGCGTTGCCCTCACCGAGTTCGACGAAGAGGTGCCACAGTGAAACCGAGACTTGCCGCTACCCCCGATCGCGCGTCGATTGAACAGTCGCCCGGTGCTTGCAGGGCGACGGCTCGTTGCTCGTCGGTCTTGCTACTCGCCGCTGCGCTGCTTGCGGCACCGATCGCGATGACGCCGGCGACGGCACAGCCGCACGGCTGGGCCAAGGGCCGGATCCTCGTCCAACCCACCGCCGGCCTTTCCGAGGAGGCCCTCGCGGATATCCTCGGCCGACGCGGCGGACGATCCGTCTCCCACAACCAGCGGATCAACGTCCACATCGTAGCGGTGCCACCCAAGGCCGAATGGGCGATCGCCCAGGCGCTGTCAAAGAATCCGCTGATCCAGTTCGCCGAGCCGGACACGCTGGTCGAGCCCATGGGCATGGTCGCCGATGACCCGCAGTTCGCCGACGAGTGGCACCTCGAAAAGATCCAGGCGCCGACCGCCTGGGAGGTGAGCACTGGTGGTGGGGTCACCGTCGCCATCCTCGACACCGGTGTCGAGGCCGACCACCCGGACCTGGCGAGCCGCCTGGTGCCCGGCTGGAATGCCGTGGACCTCGATGACGACACCACGCCGGTCAATAGCCACGGTACCCGGGTGGCCGGCGTCGTGGCGGCTGAGACCAACAACGGTGTCGGCGTCGCATCCATTGCCTATGGCGCCCACCTGATGCCGATCCGGGTGAGCAACTCCAGCGACGGCGTCGCTTACGAGAGCGACATCGCCCGCGGCCTCACCTGGGCCGCCGATCACGGCGCGCAGGTCGCCAACATCAGCTACGACGTCACGAACAGCGCCGCGGTCTCTGCGGCCGCACAGTACATGCGCAGCAAGGGCGGCGTGGTGGTGGCGGCGGCGGGCAATCACGGCACCAACACGGCACAGGGAGACAACCCGTACGTGATCTCGGTTTCCCCGACCACCAGCTGGGACAGCAAAGCGAGCTATCCCGGCTACGGCGATGCCGTGGACGTATCCGCCCCCGGTTACCGTCTCCTCAGCACCACCACGGGCGGCGGATATGCCACCGTTTCGGGTACCTCCTACGCAAGTGCGACGACAGCGGGCGTCGCGGCCCTGCTCATGAGCGCCAACAAGTTCCTCAGCCCAGAGGACGTGGAGTCGATCCTAGAGTCTACGGCCGTCGATCTGGGCGTGAGACATTGGGATCCGGGCTTCGGTTTCGGCCGCGTCGATGCCGGCGCCGCGGTACAGCTCGCCGCCGACATGGCTCCGAGCGACACCGAGGCTCCCGTGGCCTCGATCGTCTCCCCGACCACCGGCTCGACCCTTTCGGGTCTGGTCCCGGTCGCGATCAGCGCCGACGATGACGTGGGCATCAGCCACGTGGAGCTCTACGCGGACCAGCTGCTGGTGGGCACGGACCTGACCGCGCCGTACGAGTTCAGTTGGGACTCCAGAACGCCGGGTGATGGCACGGTTACACTCACCGCCCGCGCCTTCGATGCGGCAGGCAACCAGGGGCACGCCACGCTAACGGTCACCGTTGACAACACCGCGCCCGAAGTCACCATTCTCGGCCCGGCAGACGGTGCGTCGGTGAGGGGCCGGGTCACCCTCGCCGCGCGCGCGAGCGACGACGTGGCACTGGCATCGCTCGCAATCGCGGTTGACGGCCAAACCATGTGTGCCGGCGACGATGCCACCGTCTCCTGTGATTGGAAGCCCGGCAACCTGCGAGGAGACCACACGATCAGCGCCCGGGCCGAGGATGGTGCGGGCAACGTCGCGTCCACGACGATCTCCATCCACCTGACGGGAAACGCGGGCGGGGTCGATGTGCGTGCCGGCGAGGTGGCGAGCAATGAGTCCGACCGACGACATACTCACTAAGAGAGTCCTGGACAACGAGAAAAGCGGGCGACGGCCATGGCCGTCGCCCGATCCTGTTTTGGTGATCGCCGGCGGGTGGACGCGCCAACATGACGGGCTGTGAGAAGCGACACCCACACCTTGATAATGCGCGGCCAGATATGGAGCGAGAGGCCGAGAAGCACCGACGAAGACAGCCTTGATCCGAACGACAAATCCGTATTGAGGATCCGCCCATGCCCACGGCAGAGAAGACGTCTTCTTTCCGTGGACAAACGAGTATCGGGATGGGTGCGGACGGCGGTCCTATGCTCTTTCCAGCCACGCCATACCCAGACCCCCGTCGATGACGAGCCGGTCGCCGTCCCTGAATACCTGCGTGGCGCGGCGTAGGCCCACCACCGCAGGGATACCCAGCTCACGAGCCACGATCGAGCAGTGGTTCAGGAGGCCGCCCTCCTCGACCACGATCCCCGCCACCTTCGAGAGAATCGGCGTCCAACCGGGGTCGGTGTTCCTGGCGACCAGGATTTCTCCCTGCTGAATCGTGTCCTTGGTCGGGTCCTCCACGATTCGCACCCGGCCGGCGACCCGTCCCGGACTCGCACCAACACCGTGTAGGGCGCCATCCGAGGAGGACGCCGGTTCGACCCTCCGTCCGTCGACAAGGAAGGTGGCGGCCGCTCCGGGTCTCATGAACTGCGCCTGTCGTCTTTCCGCAAGGGCCTGAGCTTCGTCGATTGTCAGGCCGCCGGACACCATCTCGCCCAGCTCCGCGTCGGTCAGAAAAAAAACCAGCTCTCCGAGCCCGGTCTGTTTCCCGAGCTCCAGCAGCGACCGCCGCAACAGGAACAACACCTGGTCGAGGAAGAAGCGGAGGTCCTCGCGCAGGTCCAGGAAGCGCCGGGTAGCGCCGAGAGCGAGCCGGGCCACTGGGCGAACTTTCCAGGGCAGTTCCCGCAGGTATGGCAGCGTTGTCTGCCGGCCACGCGCGGCGTCCTGCAATTGGTCCTGCTGCGTCCCACTCCCCTTCGCACCCGCGGTGATCAGGCCCCGCAGCATCCCCAATATCTCTTGCGGCGCCTCGTCCCAGCGTTTCACCGCAAGCGTCCGGTGCCGGGCACGGCAACCGTAGCGGTTCAGGAAGTCCTCGATCAGCGTCCGGATTTCATCGGGTAGCGAGGTCAATGAGATCGGTTGTTCCGAGGCGAGTCGTGCCGCCAATTCCGGATCGGCGGCCATTCTCTCGGCAATCCGCCGGAAGGCGTGCTCGATCTCCACGGTCACGTTCTGGCTGTCACCGGAGATCAATCGGAGGAAAAGGCCGTGGTCCCGGTGTGCCACCTGCTCGACCAGCCAGCTCAGGCTCCAGGTAAAGACCGTCGCATAAAAGTAGGGAAACTGGTTCGTCACCTGGGCTTGGGTCAGGAGCTCCAGCCCGGCCCTGATTTTTTCCAGGGTCCGGTTGGGCGCGTCGCTCTCCATCCGGTCGAGCTGCGCCAGATCCCGTCCCAGGACCTTCATCTTTCTACGGGTGAGGGAGCGGCAGAGAAACGGGAGCGACTGCGGCTCCTTCACCCCCAGGAGCAGCGAGCGAATGCCGACGGAGAGTCTCCGGAACCCCGAGGGCGACAGAAAGCGACCGCGATCGTAGCCGGGTGGAAAGAGGGCCTCGACGTTGGCCAGTTTCAGGCGCGATGGAATGAAGGCGGCCGCCGCGGCGACGCTCGCCATGTTTACGTAGAGAAACCCGTCGATGACCGCGAGGGTCGGTTGGATGACTGGCAAGCCGATGAGCCGACCGATACGGCTTAGATCCCAGCGGGGACAACTCCGGAGCATGCCATCGGCGAGGAAGGGCGTCAGACGGTCGGCCCATAGGTCGTCGGCGATCTTGCGCGTCCAGACGCCCGGCGGACATTGCAGGTCCGCTTCTCCGAGGGTGGTAATCGCCCGCGACTGGAGCAGCCAGAGTCGGCCTGCATCGTCCATTGCCCATTCCACGTCCTGGGGCACCTGGGCGTTCCTTTCTGCCTTGCGGGCCAGAGCGACGATCTCCCGCCATTGGTCGTCGGAGAGCTCGACGGTCGACGGTGCTCCCTCCACTGCCTCAACCAGCACGGTACCATCCGTCTGGACCCGGGCGCGGTGGGGCGTCGCATGCCCACTGACCAGGTCTTCGCCGAGGCCAGGAACGTATTCGACGACGGCGTCACCCGCCGCTGGCGCCACAGGATCGCGGCTAAAAGCCACCCCTGCGCACCGCGGGTGAATCATCCTCTGCAGGACCACGGCCATGTGCGGCTGTTCATTGGGGCGGCCTCGTTGTTCGAGGTAGCTGCGAACAACCGGGCTTTCGGCGCTTGTCCAGCAGGCCTGGACCTTCTCGCGCAACTCCTCGAGACTGCGGATGTCGAGATGAGTCTCGTATTGGCCGGCGAAGCTCGTATCGTCCAAGTCCTCCTGGGTCGCCGAGGAGCGGACGGAGATACCGTTGGACAAGTCCAGGGCGCCCACGGAGCGCCGGATCTCCTCCCACAGTCCGTCAGGCCACGTTCGTCGTTCGGAGAAGATCCGGTGCGCCTCCGCCGGAACGGCCACCGCGGTGGGCACCCTGAAACCTGCCCGATGGGCCCGGGCCAGGGAGCGGAATTTGTGCCCAACGACGTCGGGATCCAGGGCTTCCGGGTCGTCGAAATGGATGATCGGTTTCATGGCGGGACCTGGCAGAGTGTAATGGCGCGCCGCTGGAGTTGCCCCGGTTCCGTGGACACCGGATCCTTTGGGATACGAAATCCATGACGCCGCACGAACAGACTAAGTGAATCGCCGTCGTCGGCCTGGCGCGAGGACCGTTGCCACCGGCGGAACAGACAAGAGACCATCGATCAGCCTGAGAGGATGTGAATCATGTCCACCCACACCACGCGTGCCACCTGCCTCGCCGCGGGCATCCTCTTGTCGTCCTGTCTCGCCGGTAGCGACATCGTCACAGACGATTTCACCGCCGTCTACGTACCTCCGGACGCCGCGGAGCACCAGCTCCGCATCACCGGCACGACGGCGACCGTTCCCAATCTCAAACCCTTCGCCATCGACGACCCGATCGTCTACGACCTCGAAACGACCTGCGGCAAGGCCTCCCTGGTCGAATCGAAGACCTACACCAATGCCGACGGCGACGAGATCCGATTTCGTACCAAGTACGACAAGCTAACGGGCGAGAGCTGGCGCAGCGTTGTCGTACACCCGAGAGCGGACGAGGACTACGAGCTCATGCGCCTTCCTGACTACTTGGACGTGTTGCCCGCCAAGGTAGACGGCGGCCGCCTCTAATTCCTCACAGCGGACCGAGGGTGAGTCTCGCGCACTTCCCCCTCCGCCAGGTCGCGTACGTACGAGTCCGTCGACGACCGCCCCGCGGCCGGAAGTCGAGCTGGCCGCGGCATTAGCCTGCATTTCTCACCACGTTCGCATTGGTGGATCGCGCTGCGGTACAGCGCCGCGCCGTAGGTGCGAATTTATTCGCACGATGCCGGGAGGGCCGGGGACACGATGTCGGCCGAATGAATTCGGCCCCACGCGTAGGCTGCGTTGCCTCCCGGGGTCGGCCACGAATGGGTCATGGGTGTGGTGACAAGTGCGGCTTAGCATCCTGACGCCGCATAGCCGCAGACGCCGTTAATTGGGCGCGAAGTCCCGCCGCAGGATCTCTTCGGTGCGACGCAAGATCTCGCGGCCGTAGTCGGTCCAGGCTCCCTCGCCCCAGTAGCGGAAACAGCTGGTCTGGGAGGCGAGCAGGTGAAACAGCGCATTGCGATACCGGCTTCCGGTGGTCGATACGCCGCCGCGCACCACCTTCTCGTCGAACAGGGCGCTGACCCTCTCCATCGGGCCCAGCAAGCTCTCGTAGCCCTCCACCCACGAGCGATCGTTGGTCCAGCTCGCCCCTTCCATATGGAAATGCGGGTCCTCCTGGCGCAGTGCGCCGATCACCTCTTCCAGCTTCTCGACTCCCTCGCCGGTCACGAACCGGTCCCAGATACGCTTCTGGTGAACCGGCTGTAGGGTCGGCAGGTCCCGCCCTTCCAACCCGCTGGCGAACAGGTAGTCGAGGTACTCGGAGACGTTGACGATTGGCACGGAGGATCCAGAACACTCCCGAACGACGGCCAGGTACTTCGGGGGGAACTCGTTCATCATCACACCGCCGTTTTCACCGTCGGCGATCTGCGTGACCAGTGGCGGCACCTGCTTGCCGCCCAACTCCGTGCGTCCGAGACCCTTGGCCTCGTAGTAGGGCTGCATCTGCCCGACCAGCTTGGTGTCGCTGCCCTGGGTCTTGATGATGGCGATGATCTCGGCCTCGTCCCCCCGCGCGTTCCGGCACACGAGGCGATGCGGCAGGTGGGGCCGATCCGGTCCACCACCGGTCTCCGGCTGCTCCACCGAGTGCTCCTGTACCAGGACCCACTGGTAGCCGCACTCGCGCAGTGTCTTGACGAACTCGTGCGCCACGTCCGGATGGTTGGGCAGCGCCATCTCGGAGGGCGAAAATCCGCGCACCCTGGCCAAGGCATCCAGCCCGAAGATCGCGGCGAAGTGGTGCTGCCAGGCTCGCACGTGGAGGCGATAGTCCTGAGCCGGCGTCGACGGCGCGACCGCGTGGCCCCACGGACAGCCGAGCCACTCGATGGCGTGTCGGTACTGTGGCTCGCAAGTGACGCCGTGTAACGCGTCAAGGACGTCGTCCTGACCCATCTGCCGCAGGCCATGCAGCAGCTCTCCGGAGTACTCCACCATCACCCGCGGCTGCACGCCCTCGCGAATTAGCTCGGGGATGAATTCACCCATGCGCTTGTAGCACGAGGCGAACACCGACGCGTTGTGGTTATCACCGACGTCGGGGTGCTCCATCATGTGTTGCAGGTTGCCGATCATTGCCGCCGTGCGCAGATCGTCGCCGCCGGCGGGGATGAGCGGCTGGTGCATGTGCAGAGCGACGGCGAACGCGCTGTCGATCGCGGCGAAGTCGATGCCGCTCTCCCGCGACGAAGCGGCGGCGCTCCGCCCGGCGCTCGTGACGCTCGCAATCAAATCCTCCCGCCCACAGATATTGGGCAGGCCATCAATCTGCTCGGGCAGCTCTTGCATCGGCGCTCTCCTCGAATCGTTGCCCAGCGCACCATCGTCGCCGTGACACTCTGGTCGCCAGACGGGACCACCGGCAGACGGGCTCCGCTTAGAGCGCCGCTTCCACCTCCCGCAGGTACGCCTTGATCCGACGGACATGGTCCGGCCCCATCCGGATCAGTTGCTTCTGGAGGGGTGGTAGGGCCTCGAGTGTCGGGTCCGCAAACTTGTACATCACCTTCGGCTGCACCAGCTCGACGGCCGTGTCGAGCTCGGGTGTCGCCAGCACGATGCCAATGGCGTCTCGCAGCGTTGCCAGCGGCTCCTCGGCGGGTTGCCCGATCTCGGACAGGGCCTGTGACAACAGCGGCGCGAGCGTGGTCAACAACGCCGCCGCATTCTCCGGCGGGACGCTGGTGAAGAGGTCCACGAACCCGTCGTAGCGTGGGTAGCCCTTCGGGTCCATGACGAAGCGATCGTCGGAAATCTTGATTACCCGGAAGCGCCCGGCCGGGGCGAGAAAGGCCAGCTGCCGGCGCGGAACGTCACCGACGGCAGCATTATCGATTACCACCGCAATCCGGCGCACGAGCTGGTCACGGTCCAGCCAGTCGGCGAGCTTCGGCGAGCTCGCGAGCACCTCCTCGCGGACGTACGGGTCGCTCTCGGCGAGGGGTGGTAAGACGACCGGTTCTTTTGTCGGCTCCGCGCTCGCCGCCGGCGGCTCCGGTTCCGCCGCCCGCTGCGGCGCGAGAGCCGGAGCTGGGGCCGGCTGCACCGGAACTGCGGGCTCCTCGGGGCTCGGTGGCGGGGCCGGCGGCCCGGGTGGAGGCGCGGCCTCGCGACCCTGCCACCAGATGAGGCCGGCGACCGCGAGCACGACGACCAACGAGCCCAGGACGAGGAAACGCGACTTCATGACCCTCTATCTGCGGCTATTCGGATTTCTGCAACCCCGGACATAGCATGGGTAGCGCCAGGCTGGGGGACGTTGCTTGCGAGCGCCCCGGGGGATCCCGTGTTCCACGAACGAACGTACCTCAGGTCAGGGGGCGGGTGAAAGCCGGACAAGGTGCGGTTTCCCGGTAGGGTTCGAGGTTAGCCGGAGGTTCAGGCCAACTGCAGGAGAGAAAGAAGGACCAGAAACCACGACCGCGGAGACGCCGATGAGCCACAATCGCCAGGAGAGACCCAGCATCCTCCTCCTCCGCAACGGATCACCGGAGGCGAGAATGACGTGCTAGATTGCGCCCCCCGGGTAGAGCGTCGGCAGAGGCGATTCCCTCGGTTCAGGGGCCTGCCAACTTCTCTACGGCGATCAAGTCGATCAGGAAGACCAGCGCGGCGTTCGGGGGGATGACACCTTCCACTCCTTTGGCACCGTATGCCAGGCGCGGAGGGACTCTCAGCAGGCGCTTGCCCCCCGGCTTCATCCCGATCACGCCGTCGCTCCAGCCGGCCATCACCCGCTCCGTACCCACGACGAAGGAGACCGGCCTGCCCTCCCGGCGGCTGTTGTAGATCTCCTTGCCCTGTTTGCCGTCCGCGTCCAGCCAGCCAACGAAGTGCATGGTGACCACGTCGCCCGGCGCGGCGCTCTCCCCCGCCCCGGTCTTCAGGTCCTGATAGCTGGCGCCTTGTGGCGTGGTCCGGAAGCCCTCGGCGGCCAGGGCGCCGACGGGGACCAGGCAGCACAGGGCGAGCAACACGATCTTCTGGAAGGGAGCTCTCATCGTCACTCGTCACACGTCGGGGCACCAAGGCTCCAGTGGGTCCGGCACCATTCGGTCTCCGCCAGCAGGGCGTGACCGGTGGCGCTCGGGTGAAAGCAATCACCGCCGTTGATGTGCTGGGAGTCGAATCGCACGTCATAGATATCGATGTACCGGGCATTCGGCAGCCGGCCCGACTCCCGGTACTCGGCCAGCACGTCGCGCAGGATCGGGTTGTAGGTATCGCGGATGAGGGCGTGGAGCTGCTTGCGGCGCTGGCAATTCGTTCCATCCCCCGGATAGGTCGTGTCGGGGTCTTGCCGGGACACGCTGCTCTCGCAGTCATTCGCTGGATTCTCCAGCAGGTTTTCGCAGGGAACGAACGGCCACACGAACACCCGGCACCAGAACTGGCCGTACTTCGCATTCCACAGCCAGTAGATGGCAGGAAGGCCGGAGACGTGGATCTGTGCGTACTGGGTCGCGCCGCTACCCGCCAGGACGTCCAGGCCGGCGCGGTACTGCGCCTCGAACAGCGCTGGATCGGTCATCGCCGCGAGGCTCGGCGCGCAGACATCATTCGCGCCCAGGAGCACCGCGATCATCCCCGCGCGGCCCGAGGGAGTCTGCGCAGCCGCGGCGGCAATGGCCTGGGCCTGCGAGACGAAGTCCACCATCTCGGCCCCGCTGACGGCGTGGTTGAACAGCGCATCACGATCGGCGTCGTTCTCGTAGTAATCGTCAGGGGCGATGGCCTCGAACCGCTCGTTGAAGCTGTTCACCACGTCACCGCCGTCATATCCGGTGGACCAGACCGTCTCGTGATGGGGCTCGCCGATGGTGCCGTCCGCCGCTTCCCCTTCGCCGATGGAGTCGCCGCTGTTGAACTGGTTCCCGGGAATGGAGAAATCCAGGCCGCCGAACGCGATACCGGAAAGAATCAGCAGATCGCCCGCGTCGAACGCGCCGTTGGGCTGCGGGACGCCGGAGACCAGCGGGGCCACATCGCCGTGGGTCTGCTGCTCGGGTGACAGGCTACGCGTACCGGCGAGAAACTGCTGCCACCACAGGAGATCGATCGCGTTCACGTCGCCGTCGATGTTGACGTCGCCCTCGTGCGCGGCCCCCACCGCCTGGGCGAATGACAGGCAACCGAGACACAGCCACTTCAATACGACGGAAGTCCGCATGGGCGTTGCTGCCAGATCGATGGATCCAGCGAATCACATGACGGGAACGGCAGCCGTCCAAGCGTAGCAGGATCGGTCCGACTCATCCGTCTTCAGGCCACGGCAAGCCGTCGCTCGACCCGATTGCCAGCGATGCGGAGTACACTCCGTCGGCGTGCAACGGCGCCCCCGGAGGAGGGCGTTCGTCATTGCACGCACCGGGAGCGACTGTGCGGACAATGAGGACGACTTCCCGAGGCAGACGGTGGATCGCCGCTATCGTCGCCTGCGCGCAGCTGTCCGCGTGCGCGACGGTTCCCTACGTGGCCGGGCGCCGGATCGAGTCGCCCGACACCCTGCCGTTGCAGCCAGATGAGGAGCAGATCGAGCGCGGGCGGCCGTCTCCCGTCCTCGACGGTCTCGGTCACTACGTCTTCTCTTTGCCGACCAAGCTGCTACTGTGGAACTGGCACGTGGGCGACCATGAGATCTCCCCGCAGACCGAGGCGCGCCTCGCGAAGTACCTAGCGGACAACGACCTCCGCCAGGTCAAGGTGCGCCTCAACGAGTACGCTCCCGGGGAGGAGTGGCGGCGCCTCGTCCACAACCGAGACGTGAATGGTTTCTGGCGCTACACGGTGGGCGCGTTGACCGTCGGCCTCTACACCATCCTGCCGGGCAGGCTCTTCGCCGGGCTGCTCGGCGGTGACCATTACAACCCCTACACCAACACCATCCACCTCTACTCCGATCACCCTGCCGTCGCCCTGCACGAGGCGGCCCACGCGAAGGACTTCGCGCAGCGAAAGTACAAGGGCGCCTACGGTGCGTTGCGAATCCTCCCCGTGGTGCCACTTTATCAAGAAGGGGTGGCGACCGGTGACACCGTCGGCTATGACCGTGAACTGGAGCTGACCAAGGCCGAGAAGGCGGACTACAAGGTGCTCTATCCCGCCTACGGCACCTACGTGGGAGGCGAAGTGCTGCGCTGGATCAGCACCCCTTGGCAATACGCCATCACCCTCGCCGCCGTCATTCCGGGTCACATCATCGGCCGGATCAAGGCCGACGAGGTCGACGACCGAGCTCCCCCGGCCCCGGAAGCGACCCGCGACGCGGCATCGCCGCCCCGGTCCGCGAACGATCCGGTCGCGAGCGATCGACTCGTCCCGGAACGAGGGGATGATCTCTTGCCGGTCGCCATCCGGTGATTGAGCGCGGGGGCGACTCCTGGTACCCGGGTCGCCATCCGCAGCCTAACGCGCGAGGCGCTCGCATCCGTCGTTACGGACAGCACCCCACCGTCGCACGCCGCTCGACCACTCTCGTTGTTTCGGCCATATCTCGGCCGGCATCGGCGACCCGATGGCGCGTACATGGAGACCCTGCCTACCCCGGTCCAAGGTGAGTCGCACCTCAGTGACGGAAGTCGGGGAACCCGGCACCATCGGTGGCCCGGGCCGTCCCATCGACACCCTGGACCGGCTGCTCAACATTGGCGACAGCGCCGTGATCGAGGAGGTGGTGACCCTGCCGGACGAGGTCAACGCGCGGCCGGTGCGCTTCGGTCACGACGGCGTCGCCGCGGTGGGCACCGGTGACGCCGAAGTGGTCTACATCGCGCTCCAGCGCGAGTGGCTCGGCGACCGGGACGACCACGTGCGTATCGTTCCTCCGCATCCCGGCGCCGTCATCGCCAGGAGCGCGGCTTCACGCGGTCCAGGAAGTCTGCGTGCGACCGTCCGGCACGAACGATTCCGCCGGGAGCCCAGTCTGGTTGACACGGGTGGGGGGCGAATTAATCTTTAGTGACACGGTGGACTTTATTTTGTTTCCGCCACCGCGGGAGGGCCGCATTGGTGAGGATCTTGAGCCGCCGAGCACCGGATACACGCCGGCAGGGTGCCCATCGTGTCCTCGGCGGGTGCCGCACACGCGCATCCGCGGTTCCTTCTCGCCTCGGGGATCGCCCCGCTCCTTCCTGTGCACGGACTTCGATCCCCGCAACGCTCGATCCCAGCCCCTCGCACCGCCTCCGTGCGAGCCCCTCCGGCGCCCGGACTAGAGTCGATCCTCGCGTTCGATCCAGAGGCGGTTCGCCTCGGAAAGGTGACCTCATGTACAGCCGATCTGCCCGCTTCCCCCTCGTCGTCGCGTTTCTCACCGGCATGCTCGCCGACCCGGCCGGCGCGGTGATCAACGGCAGCGTCGCCTACAACTCCGACACCGGAGTCGCCTACTACACCGGCGTCGCCCGGTTTACCAACATCAACTGCTCGAGCGTCCTGATCGCGCCGCGGGTGATGCTCACCTCGGCCCACTGCCTGCCGGAGTACGCCCTGCAGTGCACCGACGTGGCGTCGACCCCGTTGAGCGTCACCTTCGCCGAGGAGGCCGGAGGTTGGGCGACGGCCGCGTCCTACGGCAACCGGACGATTCCCGTCCAGGGCCTCGTCCAGCGACCGGAGCTCTTCGATCTCAGGCCGTGCACGGGGGACGACAAGTTCAATTGCGGGGAGAATTATGACGGCCTTCGCGAAGCGGTCGATCACTCCGCGGAGCTGGTCATCCTCTACCTGGCGGCGGAGGCCCCGGCCGACGTGGTGCCGATCCCCATGCTCGTCTACCCGAACGTCGACTTTTTGCATAGCGCCGGGGAAGTGGTGGCGATTCAGGGACTGACCGCGTGGGTCCAGGAGAATCAGCCGCTGGTGACGACGGTCGGCTACGGCATCGGCTCGCACGATTACCCCCTGGGACCCAACTCCGCGCCGCTCGGACGGGACTACGGAGTGCAGCGTTGGATCGAGACCAGCTCGGAGTACTACAACCTCCTCGGCGCCGCGACGTGCCAGGAGTCAAACCCCGCCACGAGCCAGCCCGCGGTGGTCGTGGGACCGGACGACCTCGACCGGACGCTGACCGGCGAACCCGATGACGTGTTGCCCGGTGCAGACTTCACAGAGTGCTGCGACGCCCAGCAGAGCCACTCCGGTAGGGGCGACAGCGGCGGCCCTGTGATCCTGGGCGCGGGTCCAGCCTCGAATGGTGTGTCCCCCGACGCACTCGACGGCGGCGGGCAATACATCGCGGGGACGGCATCGATCTGGGTGGGCGCGGGCGACGTCCTGCAAACCGCGTTCAACCCGACGTGGACCTTCGAGGCGAGCTCGTTCCTGAGGGACGCCCTGTACGACAGTGACGACGACGGGTACGCGGATCCGGTCGACGACGACGTCGACGGCGACGGTTGCGCCAACGACATCGATCAACACCCCTTCGATCGCTTCGTGGAGGTGGGCAAAGTGACGAACCTCAATTGCCAGCCGTCGCAGTCAGTGCGGTACGCGGACGAGAGTCTGGATCACGACGGCGACGGGCTCGCGGATTGCGAGGACGACAACGACGACAACGACGAGACCAACGACGGTGTTCCGATTCTCGACGAGGACGACCCGTGCCCCATTGATCCGGGCGTGATTTGCCCCTCGTTCGGCACCGTCTGCCCGTGGAATCCCCAGTTCTTCGACTGCGGCCCCGGCGGCTGCAACGAGACCTTCGTGCAGATCGACGACTTCATCAATCCCGACCCGACCCGCGCCATCACATTCGAGGTCCTCGCGGCCGACGACCGGCTCGTCGTCGTGTCGCCGGCGCCGGGGCTGTCTCTCGGAGAAAGTGCCATGATCCTATCCGGCACCTATCCGGGGGGACCGGTCGCGCCCGGTGCCCTGAACCACCTGCAAGTGATCGGCCCGGACGGAGGCGTGCGCGGCAGCATCGCCGCGTACACGGCCGACGATGCGTCGGTGGCAAGCCTCAAGGACGAGGACAACGCCCTCCAGCTCTACTTTGGTCTCGATGGGCGGTCGATCCGGATCTACGGTAGCTCCTTCCCGCCACCCGATGTGTGCGACGTTGACGGCGACGGAGCCGTGGACCGCAGCGATGTCGACCTCATCCTGGCCGCCCGAAACACCCCCGCCGTCGGCCCCGACGATCCCCGTGATGCGGATGGAGACGGCACCATCACCGTGCTCGATGCGCGCATATGCATACTCCGGTGAACCTTGCCGCGGCGTGACGCTCAGCGTCACGCCCGCGCGGGTGGCGAAGCGCTCCACCTCGGCCACATGTTCGGCAATGATGTCTGCCTCCCCAGGGATACTGGGTCCAATTGGCATTCCCGCAGGGATCGATGACGAGCTCACGGCGGCCCGAGCGGTCTGGACAGGAGGAAATCCATGAGAGCAGCGCAGATCAGCACACCCGGTGGCGAGTTCGAGCTCGTCGAGCGCGAGACCCCCTCGAACGGGTGACCGAGGCGTTCGAGCACATGATCACCAATCGCGCGTTTCCGCGTGGTGTTGACCCTCAATGCGTAAGCAACTGTGCGACGCCTGCGTGGCGAGCTCACTTGGTACTGGGCTTGTTCCGGTTGGGTGGACGGGTTAGCGCTTTCGTTCACAGAGGGGCTGGCACCTGTGTTTTCATAGACGATTCGCCACATCTCCGATCCGGTTTACGGAGCCGTCCTCTCCTGGTGCGGTTCTGTCTTTCTTCGAGTGGGCGAAATCGCGCTCGGTGAGTCGCAGGTGAGACAGAAGACGCAGCAAGCCGCCAAGTGCCTGGCTCCGCCCCGTGGGCTGCTGTGTGAACAACCCGCACAGCGACGGCCCCGGGTGATGGCGTGGCTTGGGGGCGGCGAGGAGTCGGGTCCGGACCGGTAGGCCTATCGGCGTCACCTGCTGTCTCGTTTTGACACGGACAGCCACGGATCAACCCCGATCCCGCGACCCATTCTAAGACGCCGGCGGCGGGCATCGCGGCCGCCCAGGGGAATCGCTATCGATGTCGGTTGATCCCGCAAATTCAACAGGTTTTGCGTTCATCCGCCTCGGCTGGAAAGGCCTCCCGGGCCGCGGATGCGCAGACGGCATCGTGCTTGCTTAGCAGGATCGCAGAGTGGAGGAGGCCGAGCGTCCCCCTGGCGAAGAAGGAGTCGGCACCATGAAACTTCATCCCCGCGTCCGCACCGCTTGCCTCCACGCAAAGAACTGGTGGGTCTCCACGCCCCCTCATCCATACGTGAGCGCCGTCCTTCTCGGCGTGAGGGACCGTTGGGCGTCCGCGGCGCTGCACCCGTACGCCAGTATCGCCCTGGCCGCCGCGCTCCTGGTCTTGTCGGCCACCGCAGTCTTCTCCCCCTCCGCGAGCGAGGAAGACGCGCCACCCGCCACCGCCGCGGTCATCGCTCCCGCAACGAATACGCCGTCGGTCAAGGCCGCCTCCCAGGCGACGGCATCTAGCGACCGGCTCGAGATCATGCGGATGCTGGGCGAGAGTTAGGAGCTCGTGCCCGTCGGGCGTTCCGAGAAGTCTCCCGGCGGGGCGGATCGTCTGCCACTCACACCGGCGCTACCACCGTCTGCCTTCATGAACGCATGCACGTGATCCTCGACCCCGTCGACTTCGACCTCCGGCTCGATCCCGGCGTAAAGAATCCCGAGGCCATCCGTCCCCTGCGACGACCCTACCGCAACGAGGCACTGGCCAGTTACCCGGTCAGATGGCTCCTCGACCGCCCACAGAATGACGGGCCAGAGTGGGTGGCTGCGTTGGCCGGCCGAGCGAGACAAGCCGACGAACCTCTCCTCGCTGAGTCGCAGGGGGGCCAGGCCACCGATTCCGAGGTCCCGTACCCCTGCACGTCGCTGGAGTCGTAGGCCGATGGGTCTCCAGAGGCGCGTCGGCAGTAGTTGCGCGCAGGTCCTTCGGCAAAGCTCATTCCCAGAAATGTGATGAGCCAAGACGTGACCCCTCTTTTGTGACCCCTCTTTTTGTGACCCCTCTTTTCGCGCAACGGGTCGATCGTTGAAGACGGTACCGTGCACACCCTCCACAGGCGTTGTCGGCGAAAATGAATTGTCGTTGCGTTCATCTCGCGCATACAGTTCCTGTTACGCGTTCGGATTCACCCCAGAGGAGAGGAGGAACACAATGCCGAAGCACAAGGATCTGCAACTCAGCGAGCTTCCACTCAACACCCGGTTTAAGCGCAAACCACGCACACCCAACGTGAAGGCGATTCGGCAGAAGGCAAAGGTTACGGTTGCCTTTTACGACGCGGATCACTACGGCGTGACCCTTAGGCGCGGCATCACGATCGTCAAGAAGGCAAAGATGCCGATCAACGGCCTTACCGTATCCCAGGCCGAAAAAACCGTCCGCGCGGAAGTGTTGAAGGGTACGTTCGACGAAGATCTCATCAACGGCTACCAGCGCATCATGGCATCGAAGAAGCGCCGGAAGAGCAAGTAGGCGCGAAGCGAAGTCGATCGGACCGGCGAGCCCCGAGAGGACGACGCGCCAGTCGTAAGATGAACAGGCATGAGCCGGTTCTTCCTTTCTCACGCTCGCGTGCTGGCGTGTGTACTGAGCGCGGCCGCTGCGTTGCTCTGGTTCACTGGCGAAGCATTTGGAGCGAATGACGGGCTGTTGAGCCGGCTGCGTAAGGCCATGGTGGCGCATAGGGAGTCGCTAGAGCCGGGCGGGGAGAAGGGACACCGATTAGACCTCGCAGAGTTATGGGAACCTCACGAGGTCTGGATTGAGACGGCGGGCGAGGAGGGGGATCGAGGAGACTTAAGCGAGGTCAACCTGAGCGATGCCGAGCTGCGCAAGGCTCACCTGAGCGAGGCCGACCTGCGCGGGGCCGACTTGAGCGAGGCCAACCTGAGCGAGGCGGACCTAAGCTACGCTGACCTGCGCAAGGCCAACCTGAGCAAGGCCGACCTGAGCGACGCCAAACTATGGGATGCCGACTTGAGCGAAGCCGACCTCCCTAAGGCCAACCTGCGCAACGCCGCCTTGATGGAGGCTAACCTGAGCGGGGCCAAACTATGGCAAGCCGACCTGACCGGTGCCGACCTGGATGGAGCCAACCTGCACAAGACCTACCTCGCCACCGCCGACCTTAAAAAGGCCAACCTATACGGCGCCAAGCTGACCGAGACGAACCTGAGTTACGCCGACCTGCGCAAGGCCAACTTGAGCTGGGCCGACCTGACTGGAGCCGACTTGAGAGGGGCCGACCTGAGGGGGGCCAACCTAACGAAGGCCAGCTTGGCCCTGACGAACCTCACCGGGGCCGACCTGAGCGAAACGAATCTATACCGCGCCGACCTGAGTGCGGCCAATCTGACCAACGCTGTCTTGAGGGATGCCCACCTCGTTAGCACCAACCTTTCCGTCGCAACCGTTGTCCACACCGATTTGGCAGCCAAGGCATTCCGTGGGATCGACTTGCGAGCGGCGACCTTCGAACCGGCAACGGTACCGCCTCCCGAGGCGATCTCAGACATCCACGGCCTGCAAACCGCCAGCGTCACTCCCAAACACCATACGGGGCTCGTCCTTTTCCGTGCTTCGCTGGAGTCCGCCGGTCTCCGAGCGCCTGAACGGGAAGCGACCTTTCTCATCGAACGCTCCAAAGCGCAGGCCGCACCCCCGGTTGAACGCATGGTCAAGACGATCCTCTTTGATTGGACGTCGGCCTACGGCCTCTATCCGGGCCGTCCACTACGGATCTTGGGCGCTCTCATCGGTGTGTTCTCGATCGCCTACTGGCTTCCGATTCTCGGCTTCGGTCGGGCGCGCATCGTGCGCGTCTGGCCAAGCGACCGGCTTCTGGAGTCCTCTGACGGCTCGTTCCAGCTGGCCGACTCCGCCCGTGTCGATCCTCTAGTCCATGGCCCGATCCGAGGATTCGGGATCGCGCTCTACTTCAGTCTGCTCTCGGCCTTCCACATTGGCTGGCGCGAGCTCAACGTGGGGACTTGGATCTCGCGAATTCAACCCCAGGAATACGCGATGCGCGCCACCGGCTGGGTGCGTATGGTCTCGGGGTTCCAATCGGTCGTGAGCGTATACCTGCTGGGACTTTCGATCCTGACGTACTTCGCGCGTCCGTTTGAATAAATGCGCCACACACCCGCTGCCGGAGTGCGGCATAACAGACAGGACGTCAACCATGTCGATTCTGACGAGGAAGCCAGGGCAGGAGATCCGGGTCGGAGAAGACTTCGCCTATTGGTGACGGAGTCCCGCGGCAACCAGGGCCGGCTCGGGATCGAAGCACCACCAAACGTGCCGCTCTTCCGGGACGAGGCGCGGGACAAGGACCGCGCGCGATACCGACTGGCCGCAGACGAGAGGGTGCCGGCGATGGTCGGCGTCTGGCGCAGGATACCGGCCACGACCGGGGCAGGGGGCGGCGATGGCCGCCTCGCCGCCAACCCGGGAAAACCAGTTTCCTTTCAGTGAACGACCGCTGGGCTCTCCGGCGATCTACCTTCACCGGCGCCGTGAACGGATCAAGCCATTGCCTCGTGGCGCAACGGTGGCCGCCGCGAGAAGCATTTTCCTATCGGTTGAATAAGGGTTACGGGGATTCTTATCCGTTCAGCTGGCAAATCGATTGATGTTCAATCCCTGCATTGCCTTCCTCGTACGCTTTTCAGCCCATGATACCCAGCAACGCCCGCATGACACCGGTCAGGCTTTCCCCGGCAATCAGCCCGGAGGCGGCGGCGAGCAGGAAACGCTGCGCCAGGTTAGGTTGATAGCGTTCCAGCAGTTTTCCGACCAGGCCGCCGAGAAACATCGTGATCGAAATCGACGCCGGGATCACCATCGCGAGACCGAAGGCCGGCAGGTTCGGCAGCCACCACGGCGCGCGGCGGTGCTGCAGCCAGGCGCCGGCGATACCCACGACGCCGCCGGCCACCACTGCCCACAGTGCGCTGGCCGGGATCGCGCCGAACCCGTTGCTCAATGCCTCGGCGACCGCTTTCCAGGTCGCGACCGCGGGCGCCGGCCATTCCTCGGTGACCAGCATCGACGCCGGGTCCGGGATCAGTCGCAGGTAAACGATGCTGCCGACCACGCTGCCGGTCAGCACGCCGAAACATTGCGCGACCACCTGGGAACGCGGCGGCGTGCCGACCAGATGGCCGACCTTAAGGTCGTTCAGTAGGTCCGCGCTCTGCCCAGCCGCGCCGCCGGCGACGTTGGCGCCGATCAGGTTCGCGGTGGTTTCCCCCGGCGCGATCATGCCGGTCGTGAGTTGCGATACCTTGCCGATCGCGCCGATCGGCGGAATACCGGTTTCGCCGGCGACGCGCGACGCCACCGTCGCGAGCAGGAACGCGATCGGGACCGCGAGCGTCGCGACGAACCAGTGGATACCGAAGATCACAACCTGCGCGATCACGACCAGCGCGCTCGCGAGCACCAGCCCGGCCAGCCGCGCGCGGGTGTCACCTTCGTGAGTGGAGGCGGTTTCGCCGCCCGGTCTCGCCTCGCTCCAGCGATGCGACACCGCCTGCAACACGAAGCGGGTCAGGGCCGAAGCCACCATCAACGCAACCCCCGGCCACAGCAGCCACTCGATCATCTCCGCGAACCAGCTCGCGCCCGGATCATCCGCACCGGCCGCGATGAACCCCTGCGACAGGCCCCAGGTGCCGAGGAGGCCCCACGACAGGATGCCGCCGAGCAGCAAGGACACTCCGGCGCGCAGGCCGATGATCGCGCCGAAACCCACGAGCAGCAGTGAGGGGTCGAACACGAAAGTCAGATTGTGCGCGCTGATCCCTGCATAGCCGGACAGCCTGCCCGTTGCCGGTAGCACGAAGCCCGCGCTGGGACGCGGCAACGCGAAGACGCCGGTATCGATCCACTTGAGCACGCCGGCGATCCCGGTCGAACCCAGCAGCACGCGCAGCTTCAACGCGGCTTCGCGGCCGTGGCGAAAAATTTCCTGCAAGGTCTCGGCAGTCGCGCGCCCGGTCGGAAACGGAAGGTCGCCGCGCAGTATCAGCGACGCGCGTAGATACCACGCGACCCAGATACCGAGAAAACTGACCGCGAATACCCACGGGACGAGTTGCGACAGCGGCATGTTGCCGCCGGTGAGCATCGCCAGCGCCGGTATCGGCGCGACCAGGCCGCCGGAGATGATGTTCGCCGAGGACGACGCCGCAGTCTGGGTGATGTTGGCCTCGCCGATGCCGAGGCGGGAAGCGATGCCAACGCGAGAGAGCAGTGCCCAGAAACCGGCGACGAGCAGCAGCGCGATGATCGAGATATTGAACGACCAACCGATCTTCAGCCCCGAGTAGATATTGCAGGGCGTCAGCAGCGCGCCGACCAGCATGCCGCCGGCGACCGCGCGCACGGTCAGGGTTCTATCTGGGAATGCCAATAAACTAGTTCCGTCCCATGATCTCGAGCAACTCCGCGCTGCGGAGCACGTGGCAGTAGATCATGTGGATGATTTCGAGCTCGTGGCGGTACAGCTCGTCGGTACCGGCGACGCAGCCGCGAAGGCTGCCCTACTGACACAGAGCCTGACCACCATCGACGCGATCGAGGCGCTGACCGGATTCGATCTTCTGTCGAGCCGCCGAGTCAACACGGGACGCTCCGAGGCGGCCATCGAGCGCGCTCAGGCGGCGCAGATGTGGGAGCGGTAGAAACGCCGCCCCCCGCTCTAGCCAGTGAGCCGAGCCCGAGTCAGCCGTAAGAGCCGCGGCGAAGTCTCTTCGAGTCGGAGGCGAAAGTCGGTGGGGAAACGGGCGATAGAACCTCGCCCCCGGCTTCCAGGATCGACGAGGGCGGGCGATGCCGTCCCTTCCTCCGCCGGCAACCGGCCCGCTCTCGTCCTCCCTCCGCGGAAATTGAGACCCCGAGGGGGAAGCGCATCACGGGGCGAACGCGGGTACTTCGGGTGATTCGGGTACGGGGGCGATGTACGCCAGTCTCACCATGAACTCGTTCGATGCCAGCCCTTCGTCCACCTCGGCATTCAACGGCCTGAATTGGTCCCCGTTGAGTCCAGGGTGAGCCAGAAACTCCGCAGGCCCCTCGCCGGAGGGCTCTCACTCCACCCCCTGTCCCGCGCAACCCCAGCCCTCGGCAGGCAGGCGTCGCCGTGGTGACTTCGCTCACACTTTGAGCACGATGCGGTAGCGTGCCTTGCCGGCGCGAAGGTATTCGATCGCGGCGTTGACGTCGTTCAAGGCGTATTGCTCGGTGACGGCTTGGATCTCATGACGGGCGCAGAACTCGAGCATCTGGCGTGTGACGAAGGGACTGCCCAAGGGGCTGCCCGAGACGGCCTTCTCGCCGATCATCAGCGGCATCGCCGGTATGGCCATGGGCTCGAGCACGGCACCGACGGTGTGCAGGATGCCCCGCGGCGCGAGAACCTGGAGGTACGCGGGCCAGTTCAGGCTGACGTTCGTGGTGTTGAGGATCAGATCGAGGCTTCCGGCAATCTCGTTCATCGCCGCTTCATCGCGGCTGTTGACAACGTGATGCGCGCCGAGCTGTCGGGCCTCGTCGGCCTTCTCGGGCGACGAGGTGAAGGCGGTGACTTCGCAGCCCCATTTGCTGAGAAATTGGAGGGCAAGGTGTCCAAGCCCGCCGATGCCGATCACACCCGCGCGTCCCGTGGGCTGCAGACCCGCCTTGAGGATCGGGCTGAAAACGGTGATCCCCCCGCAGAAGAGCGGGCCGGCCTTCGCCGCGTCCACTCCCTCGGGCAACGGCGTCGTCCAGACCCAGTGGCAGCGCACCATATCCGCGAAGCCGCCGTACCGTCCCACAATCGTCGACTCCGCCGCGCTGCAGAGATGGTGATGGCCGGAAAGGCACATGGGGCAATGCATGCACGATCCGGAGAACCATCCGACACCGACGCGGTCCCCTTCGGTGATCCCTTGAACGTGCGAGCCGACCCGAACCACAGTACCGACGACCTCGTGGCCCGGCACCAGCGGATAGGTTGACATCCCCCATTCGTTGTCGAGCATGCTCAGGTCGGAATGGCAGATCCCGCAATATTCGACCGCCACGTCGACCTGGTCGGCGCCGATGTCTCCGAGCTCATATTCGAAGGGCGTCAGTTCGCTCTTTGCTTCTGCCGCCGCGTACGCATGGACGATCTGCCTGCTCATCGTTGACCTCCTGTGGCTGGGTCCGTTGCCATATGACATTGCAGCGAGCCTTGCCTCGTCAACACGGGCGCGACACATGCGCTATATCAGCCGATGCCTCTCCCTCTCTGGATCCGGCGCGTGATCAAGCGGGCGGCGCCTGGCGATCCGGGATGGAGGCGAGCTCGCCCGATGAAGATCTCGTCTTTCCTTCTCTCCGAATAGGCACTCATCAGTAAGGCCTCAGGTCAACGCCTTCCACGGTGTGGCATCGCGCGAGCGCCGGAAGAGCAAGTAGCCAAGTCGTCTCCGCCGCCGGAGTGCGGCGCGCCCCCCTAGGAAACGACTCCTGTATCCTGATCGTCACTCGAAGGCTCGACGAGGCGATCCGCATTGCTGATGACATCGTGGTCACCGTCAAGGAGGTTCGCAGGCAGCCGGTGAGGCTCAGAATCGAGGCGCCGCCGAACGTGCCGCTCTACCGGGAAGAAGTCACCGAGGAGGAAAGGTGAGACGGCCTTGACGAACAACGAGCTCCTCGCGCTCGTCCCGCCGGCCCTCGCCGAGGCGGACGCCGTCGCGCGCCGCAGCGCGGACCGCGAGCTCTCGCGCGGGTCGTCGATCTCCTGCCGGAAGGGTTGTGACGCGTGCTGCCGGTACCTCGTCCGGCTCTCTCTGCCCGAGGTGCTCCATCTGCGCCGCGTCCTCGAGGCCCTTCCCGAGCCGCGCCGAGCTGAGGCGTGGGCGCGCTTCGCCGCCGCGCGCGAGAAGCTCGCGGAGGAGGACCTCCTCCATGACCTCGAGACCGGTCTCGCGCGCGGGGAGAACGACCCCGGCCACGACCACCGGGTTGAAACGCTCGCGCGCCGGTACCTCGCGCTGCGGATCCCATGCCCCTTCCTGGTCCTCGAGGAGGGGTGCTGCGGCATCTACCCCGACCGGCCCGCGCCGTGCCGCCAGCACCTCGTGAGCTCCCCCGCCGAGCTTTGCCGGGACCCGTTCACCGAGAACGTCCGGCTCGTCCCCCTCCAGAGGAACCTCCGCGATGAGCTGGTGCGGAGCGCGGCGCGGATCACGGATGGTTCCGAGCACGTCGTCCCGCTCGTGCTGATCTGACTTGCCCGGGATGTAGAGCAGGCCCCGTTCGGAGACCCGCGTACGGAACTTCTCGCTCGAAGCTCCGTGATTCGCGAATCTCGGCGCGCCTGCCGGCCGCGAGTTCCGGGCCGTCGATGTTGCGCCCGTTGAGTCGCGGGCGAGTCCGAAAGCACAGGCCCACCCGCAGTGCAGACCGCGAGCGCTTTTGATCACAAGCAGTCAGGGCAACGCTTGAGCCTGCGACGTTCGGATGGAGAGTTCCCCCCGCCTTTGGCCAGTCCCGGAGCCCGATCGGGGTGGTCCTTTGCCGGTCTCAAGTTGAGACGGGGAATCGGGACGGCACAGCACCGTTGACGCCGTCGATCCCTGCTTTTGCAATCGGTTGAGTCTTCCAGCGACGGCTGAAGCGCGGCTGGCATAGCGGTTGCGTCCTTCCGGATCGAGCCGACGCAGTCAACCGTTCTGGGAGCTGTTATGAAGACGTTCGCGTTCTGGATCTTCTCGGCCGCCTGCGCGTTTTTCCTGGTGACGCAGGCGGTCGACCCGCAACTCACTGCCCTGCTGAGTCGATGAATTGCGCGACCACGTCGGGCAGAGCAGTTCCTTCTCCCTCGCGGTAAACCATGCGCCTATCACTTGTGATCGGCGTGCCTTGCATCGCGCCGGCCTAAGCTGGGTCCGTCGATTTCGACACGTCGGCCGGAGGCTTGGACCAGGCCGGAGCTGGTGCAGTAGATTCGCCGCCGAGGGCGGGTACTGAGCCTCGCTGGCCGAGTCGCCCGGAGCGAAATTCTTCGGGTCGGGAGCTAAAGTGGCCCGCGAGATCGCTGATTAGCCATTCCAGCATCGACGAGGGTGGGCCGCGCCGACTCCCTCCTCCACGGCAACCGGCCCGCTAGCGTCCTTCCTCCCCCGGAGATCGAGACCCCGAGGGGGGACGGGCGTCACGAGCGAACGCCGGTAATTCGGGTGATACGGGTGCAGAGAGGTCGGGCGCCCACGAACTCTGGGCAGGCGAAATTGCGCCCTGTGAGGCGCAGGTGAGTCCGAAAACCGAGGGCCGCCCCCGGAGGAAACCGCGAGCGCCTTTGATCTCGGGCAGTTCGGGCGACGTCTAAGCCTGCGACCCTCAAACTGAGGATCCGCGGTCGTAGACAAATTCGGCGAACTCGCCGCCTGGAGTCAGCCGCCAGCGGATTCCCCACGGTCGGCAGCAAGACTGGGGAGACCCGCGTGCGGTTCCACCTGCCGGCGTAGAGCGAGATCCGATCCGTCTCGTCTTTACCAAATCTTTATCAGGCCTTTATCCGCTCTTTAACGGCGCTGGGTAGGGTGACGTTCCTTGTACTGCTGGCCCGGCAAGCGGCCGACGGCAGACGAAACCGAACCACTGCTCTCGAGCCGAACACTACGCGGAGCGACACCGCGTGCGAATCGCTGCCACCCAGAGCCACACACCGCCTCTCCATCCCCACCACTCTCCTACCCGTCCGTGGGGCACGTCAACCAACGCCAACGAAGGAATAACGACACCGTCCGGTCCGGGCGATGTTCTGCAATTTGCTGATCGATCGGCGGGCTTGGGGCCTTCTCCGAGGCGTTTCTTTCCCAGTCCGGAAGAGCAACTTCTTGCCAGAGGAGACCACGTCCATGAATCCACGAAGGCCCACCTCGAATCCGAGCGTTCTTCGGTTCCTCCTGTTCTCCATCCCGTTCTGTCTCCTGGCGGGCGCCCGCCCGACGTTCGCCCAGGTAGACGTGGCGCCCGCCCCGCCTTCCATTGGGGCCGACGTACCCGTCACCTACTTCGGGCCTCCCCCATCGACCGCGGAGCCCGAGCTGATCGGCCCCCTCCTGCTCCTGACGGCGGGAACCGTCGACCAGGAGGCCGGCACGGTGACCCTGCCCCTCTACCAGGGGCGCATGCACGAAACGGGTGCGAAGGTCTGGTACATCCTCACCGACACCACGGATTCCGATAACGCCGCCGCCCTCGGGCTCAACCTCTCGGCGAAGCTGGCCTACGCGGACGTGTGCCGCGGCGCCCGCCGGGCCGTGGCGGAGCAGGACGGCACGCTGACCTTCGATGCGGGCACCGTCGATTTCTCTCCGGCCCGCGCCGTGACCCCCGGTGCCGCCCCTGACTTCTTTCCGCCGACGGCCTTTCAGCCCGGCTCGATGGGCGACGCCTTCTACAGCCCTCTGGTGCGGGTGCAGAACGCCGGCGGGCACATCTACAACGCGCCCATGGTGGCGTTCGGGGTCGAGGCGGACCAGTTGGAGCCGTTCTGCGAGGGCAACGCCGACCACGACCTAGTCCACGACAAGGTCGTGTCAATCTGCCCCTCCAAGGGCACGGTGACGTTGGAGCTGACGGCGGGCTTCAGCTTCGCGCGGCCGGTCCTCTACCTGAGCACCGAGGCTGACGACATGCTTCCCGCCGCGCTCGAAGGCGCGACGTACGCCCCGGGGCTTGAGGACGTCGCAGTCGGCCGCGACGACAGCGCCTTCAGCGCGGTCGAGCGGCTTTTCGCCTTCACCAACGGCCCGACGGGCACCGACAACCCCCAGCGCCAGGGGTTCAACAGCGCCCTCAGCGACGGCCGCGGCCCACTGAACGTGCTGGGGGGCATCCCCACCATCGCCACCGACTATAGCCCCCTCTGGGACCTCAATGTGGGCGAGTGGACGGCCGAGGCCGTCTCCCTCGGCTATCGCTCCCGCCTCACCGGGGAGTTTGACGTCCTTGGTTTCGTCCAGCGCGGCTGGATCACCGGACCCGGCGGGGCTCGGTTCGGCTCCACCGGCTTCATCGTCAACTGCCCGATCGTGTTTCGGTTCCTCTAGCCCGCATTTCTCACCAGGTTTCGTCGCGAGGCGGTGCGAGGGTGCGCAGATACAAGGCGCGTGCTGGATCCGGGCGCGCAGGCCGTTGCAGTACGTCGAGCACACGATCCAAGCGCAACGCAGTAGATGCGCGGTCTCGCGCCGCCGCAGCAGGAGGCTGGTGAGAAATGCGGGCTAGAGCGGAATGCCACCTCCCTCGCCGGAGGAAGGCCACGGATCCGAGACCCAGCAACTTCCATCAAAGCAAGGAGCGAGCTATGAAGCCAGGAACCCTTTGTTACCTCTTGACCGGTCTCTTGGGCGCCACCGCGTTCAGCCTGACCGGATGTACCGGCGACGACGGCGACCGGGGTCCTGCGGGCCCCGCCGGGCCCGCGGGCACGGAGTTTTTCACGGAGCTCACATGCGAAGACCGCGAGCCCGACACGCTGCCCTTCGACCTCGCGACCGAGGAGAACATCGCCCCTGCCCCTCCGTCCATCGGCGCCGACGTGCCCCTGACCTACTTCGGGCCGGCGCCGTCGATGGTGAACCCGCGCCTGATCGGGCCCCTGCAGCTCCTTCGGGCCGGAACCCTGGACACCGATGCCGGGACCATCACCCTGCCGCTTTACCAGGGGCGCCTCGCCAGTGGGGAGTCGGTCTGGTACATCCTCACCGACACCACCGACGCTGAGAACGCCTCTGCCCTGGGCCTCAATTTCTCCGCCAAGCTCGACTACGCGCGAAGCGCCCCCACCAGCACCCGCTCCGCGAACTATGATACAGAAGGCACGCTGGTGTTCGCGTCGGGCGCCGTCGACTTCTCGCCGGTCCGTTCGGTCACGCCCGGCGCTGCCCCCGACTTTTTCCCCCCGACGGCCTTCCAGCCGGGTTCCGTCGGCGATGCGGCGTACTCTCCGCTGGTCGTGATCGAGAACGCCGGCGGCCACGTCTACAACGCGCCGATGATGGCGTTCAACGTCACCGCGGCACAGCTCGACGCGTTCTGTGACGGAAACCCGGACTACAGCCTCGTCCATGACAAGGTCGTCGCGATCTGCCCCGCCGAGGGCACGGTTACCATCGCCCTCACGCCCGGCTTCAGCTTCAGCCGCCCGGTCCTGTACCTCAGCACCGAGGCCAACGATGCGCTGCCGGCGTCGCTGGAAGGGGCGACCTTGGCTCCCGCACTGAACGACGTCCCGGTCGGCCGGGACGACAGCGCGTTCAGTGCCGTCGAACGGCTCTTCGCCTTCACCAACGGCCCCACCGGACAGGACAATCCGCAGCGCCAGGGCTTCAACAGCGCGCTCAGCGACGGCCGGGGCCCGTTGAATGTGCTGGGCGGCATCCCCACCGTCGCCAACGACTACAGCCCCCTCTGGGACCTCAACGTCGGCGAGTGGACCGCCGAGGCCGTCTCCCTCGGGTACCGCTCCCGCCTCACCGAGGAGTTCGCGATCCTGGGGTTCGTGCAGCGAGGCTGGGTGACGGGCCCCGGTGGTGCGCCCTACGGCTCCACCGGGTTCATCGTCAACTGCCCCATCGTGTCCCGCTTTCTGTAGGAATACGTCTTTCACATGGCCGGGTTGAAGATGCCTAACCATACCCTCAACTTGACCGGCACAATCGATGCGCCGGCAAGCTAGCTCGGCCGTTCGACGGCTCGCAGGCACTCCCCGACCGGGAACTCGGTAGCCATGGTGGGCCGCGGGATCGAGCCGCCGGGCAGACCGGCGATCCTGCGGTGGATCCAGCATGGCACCCGGCTCTTCTTGGGCGCGACAGCGGTGGTGCTTCTTGCCATGGGGTCCGTCGAGGCCGGCGACCGCGTATATCCGACGCCCGACGCGGCGGAGCCTCTGGCGCCCGGGACGCCGGTGCCTTCCGTGCGTGTCGAGACGGTGCGCGGAGAGCCGGTCGAGTTGCGCCAGGTGGAGTCGGCGCTCTCGGCGCTCTGGTTTCCGGTGATC